>CAYVBN010000598.1:0-6564 GCA_964449645.1 uncultured Hyphomicrobiales bacterium | reverse complement strand
GAGCTCTATCAGCGCATGCCGCAACTGCCGACCATGAATTCGAGCTTCCAGCGCATTCCGCGCATCTGGATGCCGGAGGCGATCGCCGACGGCAAGGCCGAAGGCTATCCGTGGGTCGGCAAGTCGATCGAGCACCAGTTCGCGAAGTTCGCCTATCCGGCGCCCGGCCATTCGCCGGTGCGGATGCTCTACAAGTACGGCGGGTCGATGCTCTCGACCATGAACAACACCAACCGCCACGTGCGGATGTATCAGTCGCCGAACCTCGAATTCGTCGTCAATCAATCGATCTGGTTCGAGGGCGAGGCAAAGTTCGCCGATCTCGTCCTTCCCGCGTGCACCAATTTCGAGCGCGTCGACATCAGCGAATGGGCCGGCCTCGGCGGCTATGGCCATCACGGACAGCAGCAGCTCAATCACCGCGTGATCATCTTCCAGGCGCCGGCGATCGAGCCGCTCGGAGAATCGCGCTCGGACTACTGGATCTTCAACGAGATCTGCAAACGGCTGGGCCTCGCCAATTATTTCTCGGAAGGCATGAACGAGATCGACTGGGTCAAGCGCCTGTTCGACGCCTCCGACCTGCCGAAGGTGATTTCGTGGAAGGAGTTCATCCGCAAGGGCTATTACGTGGTCCCGGCCGAGAAGGAGAAATTGCGCGCGCCCGTCTCGTTCCGCTGGTTCTGGGAGAACCGCAAGAAGGACGTCCCCGAGGCGCAGCCGCTGCCGTCCGACTACACGGATGAATATCTGCGCGGATTGCAGACGCAGTCCGGCAAGCTCGAGTTCGAGTGCAGCAGCCTCAAGCGCTTCGCCGACCCCGAGCGTCCGCCGATCGTGAAATACGAACCCTCGTGGGAAGGGCCGCACTCGGGCGATCTCTACGGCCGCTATCCGCTGCAGCTCCTCACGCCGCACTCCAAGTACAGCTTCCACACCCAGGGCGACGGCAAGGATTCGTTCCTGCTCAACATCCCGGATCATCGGGTGAACGTCGGCGGATACTATTACTGGGTCATCCGCATGAACGCCGAGGATGCCGCCGAGCGGGGCCTGAAGAAGCACGACCTGGTCAAGGTCCACAACGATCGCGGCGCGGTGATCTGCGCGGCGCTGCCGACGCAGCGGCTGCCGCGCGGCGTGTGCCACGGCTACGAGTCTTCGGCGGTCTACGACCCGATGGGCGAGCCGGGAAAGTCGGTCGATCGCGGCGGGTGCCTCAATCTGCTCACGCCGGAACGCACGCAGACCAGGTCGACTCACTCGCTCGCCGGCGCGAACGCGCTCGTCGAGATCGAGGTGTGGGACGGACGTGCCGAGCATCTGTCGGCGGTCTTTGCCGCAATGGCGCAGGGAGACGCGGCACAGCGTGCGACCCGCGCGGCGGAGCTGGTGCCGGCGAAATAAATGTCCGCAGGGGGTGGAGCGAAGCGAAACCCACCACTTGAGGTACGCGGCACTCGGTAGGTTGCGCGCGTTCGGCCCTAACCCATCCTACAAAGACAAACGAAAGGCGAGCAACTCCGATGTCCAAATGGAACTTGATCATCGACGTCGCGGAGTGCACGAATTGCAATCTCTGCACGCTCGCCATCATGGATGAATATGTCGGCAACACGTGGCCGGGATATTCCGCGCCGATGCCGCGTCACGGGCACAAGTGGATCGACATCCTGCAGAAGGAGCGCGGGCAGGCGCCGATGATCGACGTCGCCTACCTGCCGGTCACGTGCAATCACTGCGACAACGCTCCCTGTGTGAAGGCGTCGCGCAATGGCGCGGTGCGCAAGCGGGATGACGGGATCGTGCTGATCGACCCCGATAAGGCGAAGGGACAAAAGCATCTGGTCGATGTCTGTCCGTACGGCCAGATCTGGTGGAATGACGAGCTCGATATTCCGCAATCCTGGCCGTTCGATGCGCATCTGTTGGATCAGGGTTGGGCGCAGACGCGCGGGCATCAGTCCTGTCCGACCGGCGCCATGCGTGCGGTCAAGGCCGGGGACGAGGAGATGGCCCGCATGGCACGCGACGAGGGCCTCGAAGTGCTGCGCCCCGAGTTGGGCACCAAGCCCCGCGTCTACTATCGAAACCTGTGGCGTTTCACCAAGTGCTTCATCGGCGGAAGCGTGTCGGCGGAATCGGGCGGCGTGGTCGATTGCGTCGCCGGTGCGACCGTTCGGCTGCTGAAGGACGGCGTCGTCGTCGAGCAAACGACGACGGACGTGTACGGCGATTTCAAGTTCGACCGCCTCGCCGAGGAGTCAGGCGCCTACCAGGTCGAGATTTCCGCCGACGGACGGCCGCGCAAGGTCGTCGAGGCGATCCTTGGGGTGAGCATCAATCTGGGAGAAATCCGGCTCTAGGGCCGTTTCGATTCGATCGAACCGGTATGCGTCCGGGATCTCGCATTTGGGTTTGATCGCATTTCGTTGGTTACACTTTCCATGGCGGACCGGCGCCACCATTGCCGGGACATGCTTGGAATCACAGCAGTGATGCGCGGACCATGATGATGAATATCTCGCCCGCGCTCATCGTCCCCGCGTTCGGACCGATCTATGCCGTGCTGGCGCCGTTCGTCGAGGCGCTGCTGCGCGCCGTCGTCGGACTTGCGCTCGTTCCGCATGGACTGCGCATGACCTTCGGGTTCTTCCCCGGCACTGGCCTCAAGATCAGCAATCTGACCATGCTGGCCAGGCAGCTCGACCGCGACGGCTATCGGCCGGGGCGGCTGTGGGCCCCGCTCATCTCGACGACCGAGCTGGTGTGCGGCCCGATGCTGGCGGTCGGCCTGCTCACCCGGCCCGCCGCCGTCCCGATCACCCTTTTTCTCCTGGTCGCGATCCGCGAGCGCTGGCGCGTCGGCGGCTATTTCTGGAACACGCTTGGGCTCGAATACACGCTGATGTGGGCGATTGCGGCGCTCTATTTCCTGATCCACGGCGGCGGCATCTATTCAATCGACCATCTGCTTCTCGGCCGCGAATTCTGAACGCCCGCCGCGATCCGGACCGCGACTTTTACCATACCGCGCATGTCCGCTAGACTGCCGCGGCGGGAGGCAATGGCAGGCGCTTGATGGACTATCTCGAGATCGCGGTCCGTCTCGTCCTCGCGACGGTGGTCGGCGGCAGCATCGGGCTGAACCGCGATCTGCACGGGAAACCGACTGGCGTGCGGACGCTCGGCCTGGTCGGGCTCGGCTCCGCCCTCGTGGTACTCGCCGCCACCGGCTTCACGGTCGACGATCCGGACTGGGATGCGATCAGCCGCGCCATCCAGGGAGTGATGACGGGAATCGGATTCCTCGGTGCGGGCGTGATCATCCGGCGCGCGGGGGAAACCGAAATTCAGGGGCTGACCACCGCCGCCTGCATTTGGCTCACCTCCTGCCTCGGCATGGTCTGCGGCGTCGGCGGCTGGATCGCCGTTGTCATCGCGGTGCCGCTGCTCTTTCTGGTGTTGACTCTCGGAGCGTCGATCGAGAAGGCCGTTCACAGGCGCTGGGGTCAACAGAACGACGATTGAAACGAAGTGAAGCCGGACGGACGGCGATCGTGGCCGTTACGCCCGCCGGGTATAGGGAGGAGACACATGGAATTCGGCTACTTCACCCTGAGCGACAATCACTATGCCGACAATCCGCGCACGCCCAACGGATTCGTGGCCGACATCACCGCCGAGGCGATCTACGCCGATCAGATCGGCATGCACTCGGCCTGGATCGGCGAGCACCATTTCAATTCTCTCGGCGTGCTCTCGTGCCCGGACCTCATTCTCTCCTACATTGCTGCGCGCACGCAGAGCATTCGGCTGGCGCCAGCCGTCACGGTCCTGCCGCTGCACCATCCGATCCGCGTGGCCGAGCAATGGGCGACGCTCGACCTGTTGAGCAATGGCCGGGTCGATTTCGCTGCCGGCCGCGGCTACGACAGGCGCGAGTATCTGCCGTTCCACGTCTCGTTCGAGGACAACCAGGGCATCTTCGAAGAAGGATTGGAAGTCGTCCGCGCGCTGTGGGACGCGGACGGGCGCATCTCGCATCACGGCAAGCATTATTCGTTCGACGACGTGAGGATCACCCCCAAGCCAGTGCAGCGGCCGATCCCGACCTATGTCGCATCGTTCTCGAAACTCTCGATCGAACTCGCGGCCAGGCTCGGGTGCGGCCTCGTGGTGGCGCCGTTCGCCGCCGCGATGAGCTTCGGCGGACTCAGGCAGGTCGCCGACCTTTATCACGAGACCTGCGCCAAGCACGGCCGGAGGCCCGGCAAGCTGATGTGCAGCTATTTCACCCATTTCGCCGACACGCCCGAACAGGAAGCGGCGCAGCGCGCGCGGCAAATTCGCTACTACAAGGAGTGCGTCATTCCGGCGTTTCCGGGCGACCCCAGGACGGCGCCGCCGAGCTATCGCTACTTTGTCGACATCGTCGACCGGCTGCAGAAAGTGAAGCCCGAGGACCTGACCGAGAACGCGGTGTTGCTCGGATCGTCGGAGCGGATCACCGAGACCTTGAAGAAGGTCGAGGCGGCGGGCTTCCGCGAGGTGATCCTCTATTTCAATGTCGGCCTGAAGCCGCACACGCAGGTGAAAGAGGAGATGGACCGCTTTATGCGCGAAGTCGCGCCTGCATTCGACGGCGCCCACAAGCGATGCGCGGCCTGAGGCCGTATCCCAGCGCCCGACTGGCCCGACCGCCCGTCTTCGCGTCCACGCGCGGCGTTATCACGCCGGCGCCTTTGCGAGCGTCAGCGAGACGAGCGCGATGTCGTGATCGTTCGGGTCGTCGACGATGCGAAAGCCGAGTTCCCGGCACATCTGCAGCATGACCGTATTCTCGCGCAGCACCTGGCCCTCGATCCGCTTCAGGCCCTCGCTGCGTCCGTAGGCGATCATCAGCTCCATGAGCTTCCATCCGAGCCCGCGGCCTTTCAGGTCGGATCGGAGCAGGATCGCGTACTCGCCGGTCTCGCCATTCGCGTCGCAATGCAAACGGACGGCGCCGAGCATGTCTCCGCTATCCTCGGCGATCGCCACGAACGCCATCGCACGCGCGTAGTCGAGCTGCGTGAGACGTGCGATGAACGTGTGGCTGAAATCTTTGACGGCCGCGAAGAAGCGGAGCCGCAGATCTTCCGCGGTGACCCTCGCGAAGAACGCGCTGAACAGCGGCTCGTCCTCCGGCCGCACCGGACGGACGAAGACGCGCCAGTTGTCGCCGATGGTCACGTGCCGCTCCCATTCGACCGGATACGGCCTCACGGCAAAGCGGGCGTGCTTGTGCTCCTTCAGCTCGGCCGGAACGGGCGCGACCGCGACCCTGGCATCGAGCGTGAGCACGCCGGTTTCGTCGGCGAGCAGCGGATTGATATCGAGCTCGCGCACTTCGGGCAGGTCGGCCACGAGTTGTGCGAGCTTCAGCAGCGCCATCGCGACGTCGTCCACCTTGGCGGCCGGGACATTGCGATAGGCCCGCAGCAGGCGCGACACGCGGGTCCGCTCGATAAGGTCGTGCGCGAGGCGCAGGTCGAGCGGCGGAAGCGCCAATGATTTGTCGTTGACGACCTCGACGGCAGTTCCGCCGGCGCCGAACACGATGACGGGTCCGAAGGTCGGATCGCTCGCGATGCCGGCGATCAGCTCGCGCGCTTTCGGACGCAGGATCATCGGGTGGACCGTCACGCCGGCAATCCGCGCGTCCGGCCGGGCGGCGCGCGCGTTGGCGAGGATCTCCTCGGCCGCCTGTCTGACCTCCTGCTTGGTCGCGAGGTTGAGCTTCACGCCGCCGACGTCTGATTTGTGCGTGATGTCGCGGGAGAGGATCTTCACCACTACTTTCTGGCCGGCCGCGAGGAACGTGCCGGCGATGGTTTCTGCTTCCTCGGGAGTCCGCGCAAGCAACGCCGGAACGATCGGGATCGCATAGGCTTCGAACAGACGGGTGACTTCGACGGGGTCGAGCCAGCTTCGGCCGTCGGCGACCGCGCCTTCGACGATCTTGCGCGCCGCTGCCGCCTCCGGTGCGAAGTGCTCCGGCAAACTCGGCGGCGTCTCCATGAGGGTGCGGATCACCTCGGCGTGGCGGACGAGGTGCATGTAGCCCTCAACGGCGTCCCCCTCGGTCGCATAGTAAGGCATGCCGGCTTCCTCGAAGAGGTCGGATACCTGTTCGTCCGCGCCGACCCACACGGCGAGAACCGGTTTGTGCCATGGGGCGCGGGCGCGCCGTGCCGCCACCGTCGCCGTGACGGTGCGGGCGATCTCGACCGCGGAGGCGAGGGCCGTCTGCACGTTCATGACCAGAATCGCGTCGTTCGCGGGGTCGTCCAGCAGGGCTTCGAGCGAAGCCGCATAGCGGGGTGCGTCTGCATCGCCGACGATGTCGACCGGATTGGCATGTGACCACGTCGGCGGCAGGACGGCGTCGAGGCGCGCCCGGGTGTCGGCGCTGATCTCGGCGATGGTGCCGCCGAGATCGACCAGCCGGTCGACCGCGAGCACGCCGACGCCGCCGCCGTTCGTGAGGAGGGCCAGCCGTCTGCCGGACGACGACTTGAT
>CAYVBN010000597.1:0-4236 GCA_964449645.1 uncultured Hyphomicrobiales bacterium | reverse complement strand
GGCGTCCTCCAGCCCGACGCTGGCCGGGCCTTCCGGAACGATGCGGGTGGCGAAGCCCTGCGGATACATGACGTCAACGTCAGGCGCCCAGACGGCATCGACCGCGAAAGGAGCGAGAGCGTCGAGGTCGGCTTCGAACGTACGCGGATAGGTCGCCAGGTCTTCGTGCGGTGCGAACTGGGTCGGGTTGACGAAAATCGAGACGATGACGCGCTTCGCCCGTCGCCGGGCGATCCGGACGAGCGAGAGGTGCCCCTCGTGCAGCGCCCCCATGGTGGGCACGAGGGCGAGCGTTTCGCGCGCGGTGCGCACGCGCGCGGTCGCGCGGCGCAAGGTCGCAAGCGTGCGGATCACTTTCGGTCGGCGTGGCATGTGTGAGACCAGATAGGTGGGTCAAAAAATTCGGGGGACCGTATCAGAGCAGCCCTGAAGTCGCCACGTTCGAACCTGGATAATTCACGTGCCCATCACATCTGCGGCAGCACCTTGACCGGGAGCCGTCTTCGTCACGACAATGCGGTCGGCGCAACGTTTTCTGTGCGGCGGGCGCCGAAGCATCCGAAGACGCGAATAAGCACGCGGTAACGTGTGGGTGGTAGGAACTGCGTAGCGTGCGCGTACGTGTAGGTTTGCGTCATGTTGGCTAGGGCGGACGTCGGTCGGTCGGAAGCGGGTTCGGTCTCGGCTCATGTGGTCGTGGTCGGAAACGAAAAGGGCGGTTCGGGCAAATCGACCACGGCGATGCACGTCGCCGTCGCGTTGATGCAGGCGGGCCAGAAGGTCGCGACCATCGACCTGGACTCGCGGCAAAGAACTCTCACCCGGTACGTCGACAACCGCCGTGCGTGGTCGGCCCGAGGCCGGCTCGGTCTCGACATTCCCACCCACGTCTGCGTGCCGCGCGGCGAAAGCGCCAGGCTCGAGGAAAACGAAGCGGCCGAATACGCGGTGTTCGCCGAGGCGGTCAGCGGCATCGAGCGCAGCCACGATTTCGTGGTGATCGACACGCCCGGGTCCGACAGCTACCTGACGCGGCTCGCCCATTCGATGGCGGACACGCTCATCACGCCGCTCAACGACAGCTACCTGGATTTCGACGTGCTGGGGACGGTCGACCCGCAGACCTTCGCGGTCACCGGCACGAGCCACTATTCCGAGATGGTGCGGGAGGCGCGGCGTCAGCGCCGGATCGTGGACGGCCGCATGATGGACTGGGTGGTCCTGCGCAACCGGCTGTCGGTGCTCGGCTCACGCAACGGGCGCGTTCTGGGCGAGGGCCTCGACGAGCTCGCACTGCGGCTCGGCTTCCGCCGGGTGGACGGTTTTTCCGAGCGGGTAGTCTATCGCGAGTTCTTTCCGCGCGGCCTGACGGCGCTCGACCGCCTCGACGAGGCGACCCTCGGCACCCGCCCGAGTCCATCGCACGCCACGGCCCAGCAGGAGCTCGAGGCGCTGCTCGAGGCTTTGAAGCTGCCGATCAACGAACCCCGGCTCCAGCGCGCCTGCGCGCGCGAGGAATGGATCGCCGCCTCGACCCAGCCGATCGAGGATCTCGAGGACGTGCTGGCGGATTAGAGCTCGTCGCATTTTCTGCGGCGAACCGGTATCCACCTCGTCGGAAACTGCTCCAAGGGCCCGCCCGTCGCCGCGCACCATTGCGCGGTGCCTCCGGGGTGTCCAACTTAGAACTTGGAAGACGTCAAACTCGGACCATGTTCCGATTTGATTGAATCCGAACGCGCTCTAAGGTTCGGAGGTGGTCGCATTTTCCACGGCGGGCTGGACCCGCCTCGCCGGAAAATGCCTTGGTCGTTGCCACGACCCTGGCAGTTGCCACGAACAAAGGTCGCCCGGAGCCCGCATGTCGCAAGATCGGCCGCAGGGGCCACCCGCTCGTGCCGGGCACGGAAAGACGCCCGCAGCCGGGTCGGGCCGCGCCGAAATCGACGCCTTCCTGGAGAAGGCGCGGACGCTTGCGCCCGCGCACGAGCGGGCCGGGCGCGGCCGTCTCCTGTTCGCGCTCGATGCGACCATGAGCCGGCAGCCGACCTGGGATTCCGCCTGCCGGCTGCAGGCGGACATGTTCCGCGAAGCGGCGGCGATCGGCGGACTCGACATCCAGCTCGTCTACTATCGGGGCATGGCCGAGTGCCGCGCGTCGCGCTGGGTCTCGGATGCGAGCGCGCTCGCCCGCCTCATGGAGACAATCGATTGCCGCGGCGGCCACACCCAGCTCGCGCGGGTGCTGGGGCACGCCCGGGCGGAAAGCGAGAGGGCAAAGGTGCAGGCCCTCGTCTTCGTCGGCGATGCGATGGAGGAATCGCTCGACGACGTGAGCCAGCGCGCCGGCGAGCTCGGGCTGCTCGGGGTTCCGGCCTTCATGTTCCAGGAAGGTGACGACCCAACCGCCGAGCGGGCGTTCCGGGAGATCGCGCGCTTGACGCGCGGCGCCTACTGCCGCTTCCACACCGGCGCCGCCCATGAGCTTGCCGAGCTCCTGCGCGCCGCGGCGGCGTTCGCGGCCGGCGGCCGGAAGGCGCTCGATGCGCTCTCGGCGCGCAACAGCGTCGGTGCGCAGAAGCTCCTGGCGCAGATGAGGTAGTCGTGCCGATCGCCCTTTTCGGGCTCATCGCCCTTCTTCTCCTGCTGTGGCTGGCCAAGAGCTACACCAAGGCGGATCCACGCTGGCTTGCGGCCGTGCTCAAGATCTCCGGCGGGATCATCTCGCTTGCGGTCGCCGCGTTCATCGGCGTGCGAGGACATTTCGAGGTGGCCGTTCCGCTCGGACTGTTCGGGCTCGGCCTGCTGGGCTGGGGACCGCTCAAGGCGGGCTTCGGTGCGGCGACCAGCAAGAGCCCCGGGCAGGTCTCGCGGGTGCGCTCCGCCTTTCTCGACATGGAGCTCGATCACGACAGCGGACGGATGCGCGGCCGCATCATCGCCGGCTCTCACGCCGGCGTGCCGCTCGACACGCTCGATGTCTCGACGTTGACAGGTCTCTTGGCGGAGATCGATGAGGAGAGCCGGGACCTACTCGTCGCGTATCTCGACCGCCGGTCGCCCCGATGGCGTGAACACGCGCAGGACGGTGCGGCGTCGGGGCAGGGCGGTGCGGCGCATTCCGGCAAAATGACGCAACAGGAAGCCTATGAGATCCTTGGCCTTCAACCGGGAGCGAGTGCGGAGGAGATCGGTCGTGCTCACCGGATGCTGATGAAGAAACTGCATCCCGACCAAGGGGGGTCGACGTACCTCGCGGCCCGCGTCAATCAGGCCACGGACGTCCTTCTTCGCCGCCATCGCTGATACTCCAACGCTACACGTACTAACTACCCGTACTCCTGTGCGACGCCGGTCCCCGCTGTCTCGGCTTCAGATCGGGACGACCTTTCTTCGACTCGTCATCCCGATCCATTCTTCTGATTGGAGCATGATCGTTTCCGAAAAACCGGTACCCACGTTTCGGGATCGTGCTCTTGTTCTTTGCTCTAGTTCTTAATGGGCATGCAGGCGATATCGTTCCGCTTGAGGTGCTTGCATGCGGCCTCCGCCTGCTCCTTCTCGAGGCCGGCAAAGCGGGCGCGATAATAAGTCTTGTCTCCTTTCACAACCGTTTCAGTGAACGGATCGGCGTGGCCGAGGAGGTTCCGCGCCAATTGCCGGGCCGAGGCGAGCCGCTGCTTGGCCTCGTCTTCCGCATCGAACGCGCCGACCTGGATCATCCAGCCGCTGTGCATGACGCCAGGTGTCGCCGGCGCGCTCGCCGCAGGGGTCTCGGTCCTGGTCAGACCGCCGGCGTTGGAACCGTCGAGGCCGGGTGCCGCATAGGCTTGGGCCGCCGGCACAGCCGGCTCGGCCGGGGCATTGGCGACAGCGGCCGGGAGGACCCCGAGGATGCCCGGGCGCGCGCCGGGCGGCGGGAACGGCGGGCTCGTATCGGTCGCGACCGCAGCCGCCACCTTCGTCTCGGGCCTCGCCGCAGGCGCCGGCACGGTGGGCGCCTTCACGGAGATCGTCTTGACGAGAAGCGGCTTGATCGGATCGGAGGATCCGGGCTCCGGCGGGATCAGCGTGCCGGCGGTGGCCGGTTCGCTGCGCGCCGCAACCGGATTGGGCACGGAGGCGGTGACGTAAGTTGCCTTGCTCTTCGGCTCGGCGCTCTCCGGCGCTTCGGCCACTAGCGGAACGGTCCGCTTGGTCGACGTCTCCGCGATGTAACGGTCGATCAGCCCCCGC
>CAYVBN010000596.1:0-2760 GCA_964449645.1 uncultured Hyphomicrobiales bacterium | reverse complement strand
GATCTCGCGGTCCTTGCAGGTGCCGGGCTCCGACTCGTCGGCGTTGACGACGAGATAGTGCGGACGCCCGTCCGACTGCTTGGGCATGAACGACCACTTGAGGCCGGTCGGGAAGCCGGCGCCGCCGCGCCCGCGCAGACCCGATGCCTTCATCTCGTTGATGATGCCGTCGCGGCCCCGCTCCAGAATGGCCTTGGTGCCATCCCAGGCGCCGCGCGCGCGCGCACCCTTCAGCCCCCAGTCGTGAAGGCCGTAGAGGTTCTTGAAGATGCGGTCCTTGTCGTCGAGCATCACTTGCGCTTTCGACGTGTTGGGCGGGTTGAATCGTCGATCGGGGGCGACGGCTTGGGGACCGGGCTCTCGGACACATCAGCCGCCGCGCCCGGCTTCTTCAAATCCTCGTCCGTGAGCGCAGCCCCGCGCTGCTTCGGCGTCCCCGCGGCCGGTTCCTTGGCCTGCGGCGGCGAGGGATAGAGCGAGGGATCGGTCAGCGTCGTCGGCCCGCCGAACGGCGCCGACAGTTGCCGGTCGATCTGCGGGCCGGGCTTCGGCTGCTTGCCGGCGGCGAAGTCGTCGAGGACCTTGGCGAGGGTCGCCGGCGTGAGGTCCTCATAGAAATCGTAGTTGATCTGCACCATGGGCGCGTTCACGCAGGCGCCGAGGCACTCGACCTCGATCCAGGAGAACTTGCCGTCTTCGGTCACGTGCTGCTGCTCGCCGATCTTCTCGCGGCATACCTTCTTGAGGTCTTCGGCGCCGCGCAGCATGCAGGGCGTCGTCCCGCAGAGCTGGACGTAGAATTTGCCGACGGGCGCGAGGTTGAACATCGTGTAGAAGGTTGCGACCTCGAGCACGCGGATGTCGGGCAGCTCGAGCAGACCGGCGACGTGTTCGATCGCCTTCTGCGGCAGCCAACCGCCGGCCTGCTCCTGCGCTTTCCACAGCAGCGGGATCACGGCCGACATCTCCCGTCCGACCGGATATTTGGCCATCTGCTCTTTCGCCCAGGCGAGGTTCTCGGCCGTGAAGGCGAATTCTTTCGGCTGAACGTCGGCGGGGGCGAGACGGCGGACGCTCATCGGTCCACCTCACCGAACTCGATGTCGAGGCTGCCGAGGATGGCCGAGACGTCGGCCAGCATGTGGCCGCGGCACATGAAATCCATCGCCTGCAGATGCGCGAAGCCGGGCGCACGGATCTTGCACTTGTACGGCTTGTTGGTGCCGTCGGAGACGAGATAGACGCCGAACTCGCCCTTCGGCGCCTCGACCGCGGCGTAGACCTCGCCTTCGGGCACGCGGAAGCCTTCGGTGTAGAGCTTGAAATGATGGATGAGCGCTTCCATCGAGCGCTTCATCTCGCCGCGGCGCGGCGGGACGATCTTGTTGTCGTCGACCAGCACCGGGCCCTGCCCGTCCGCGGTGCGCAGCTTCTCGATGCACTGCTTCATGATGCGCACCGACTGGCGCATCTCCTCCACGCGGATGCAGTAGCGGTCGTAGCAGTCGCCGTTCTTGCCGACCGGAATGTCGAAATCGAGCTCCGCGTAGCACTCATAAGGTTGCGCCTTGCGCAGGTCCCAGGCCGCGCCCGAGCCGCGCACCATCACGCCGGAGAAGCCCCACGCCCACGCGTCCTCGAGCGAAACCACGCCGATGTCGACGTTGCGCTGCTTGAAGATGCGGTTGTCCGTCAGCAGGACCTCGAGGTCGTCGCACACCTTGAGGAACGGGTCGCAGAAGTTCCAGATGTCGTCGATGAGCTGCGGCGGGAGGTCCTGATGCACCCCGCCGATACGGAAGTAAGCGGCGTGCATGCGGCTGCCCGAGGCACGCTCGTAGAACATCATCAGCTTCTCGCGCTCTTCGAACCCCCACAGCGGCGGGGTGAGCGCGCCGACATCCATCGCCTGCGTGGTGACGTTGAGGAGATGGGAAAGCAGCCGGCCGATCTCGGCGTAGAGCACCCGAATGAGCTGCGCCCGCCGCGGCACCGTGATCCCGAGCAACTTCTCCGCCGCGAGGCAGAAGGCGTGCTCCTGGTTCATCGGCGCGACGTAGTCGAGCCGGTCGAAATAAGGGATCGCCTGCAGATAGGTCTTGTTCTCGATCAGCTTCTCGGTGCCGCGGTGCAGGAGGCCGATGTGCGGATCGACCCGCTCCACCACCTCGCCGTCGAGCTCGAGCACGAGGCGCAGCACGCCGTGCGCTGCCGGATGCTGCGGCCCGAAATTGATCGTGAAGTTGCGGACTGCGGCCTCGGCCATTGCGCCCTCTAAGCTGTCTCGCTTTCGGCGGCTTTCGCCTTTTCCGCCAGCTTCGCGTTGAACCGGTCCCATGCGACGACGAAGCGGTCGTGACGCCCCTCGCCGATCAGATCGACGCCGTCATGCGCCTTGACCTCGAACGACACGCGCCGGCCCTGGACCCCGGTGCATGTCACGTCGACCGTGACGGTGAGCCCCGGCGGGGTCGCGGCCGCGTGGCTCACGTCGATGTGCACCCCCACGCTGCCCTCGCCCGGATCGAGATGCGGCTGCATGAGCTGAATGCAGGCCCATTCGAGCAGGCCGACCATGAACCCGGTCGCAAACACCTTCGGCATGACCTGGAAGTCGCTTGCCTCGGGATAGAGGTACGGGACAGTCTTGTTCTCCGGCACCGTGTAGGCGAACCGATGCGTCAGGCCAGCTTTCAGGGTCGGTTTCATCCGGCTCAGCCCGCTTTCGCCTTTTCGTCGCCCGGCAGCACGTACTCGGTC
>CAYVBN010000595.1:0-4689 GCA_964449645.1 uncultured Hyphomicrobiales bacterium | reverse complement strand
AGTAGAGCATGATCCCGAAAAGTGGCTACCGGTTTTCGGATAAGATCATGCGTAAATCAGAACACATGATCCCGAAAAGTGGTTACCGGTTTTCGGAGAAGATCATGCGTAAATCAAAGAGATCAATCGCGTGGCAGTAATCGATTCCCATCATCATCTGTGGTGGACGGCGCGGCGTGCGCATCGCTGGCCCGATGCGGTCGGCGACCGTCTGGCCCGCGATTTCATCCCCGAGGACCTCGTTCCGGAGCTGCGTGCCGCCGGGGTCGACGGGACGATTCTCGTCCAGTCGCTCAACGACCAGGAGGAGACGCGCGAGTATCTGGCACTGGCCGGGACGCTTGCGTTTGTACGCGGCGTCGTCGGCTGGATCCCGCTCGATGCGCCGGAAACAGTCGGCCGCACCATCGCGGAACGGCGTGCGCGCGGACCGCTCGTCGGCATCCGGCATCTGACGATCCTGAACCCGGACGCGGCCTGGCTCACCGGGCCCCGCACCCTGGCCTCGCTCGCCGAGATCGCGCGCGCCGGTCTCGTGTTCGAGATCGTCGCCGTGACGCGCGGCCAATATGACGCGCTCGGCGAGGTGGCGAAGCGCGTTCCCGAATTGCGGATCGTCATCGATCACCTCGGCCGCCCGCCCATTCCGGAGCAGGGGTGGGAACCCTGGGCGTCGCTGATCCGCGAGATCGCGCAGCATCGCAACGTTGCGATCAAGCTCTCGGCCGGCCTCGACATCGTCATGAACTGGACGTGGTCGACCGACGCCATGCGCCGCTATGTCGAGCACGTGCTCGCCTGCTTCGGGCCGGACCGGGTGATGGCGGCGAGCAACTGGCCGGTCGTCCTGCTCGCGGCGACGTATCAGCAGGCCTGGCGCGGCATCGAGGATCTGATCTCCGGCCTTTCGCCGCCCGAGCGCGCCATGGTGTTGGGCGGCGCGGCCGAACGCATCTACGGTCTTCCGGTTTTGTCGACGCGCGCGGAGGTGGGAACATGAGTTCGTTTCGCCACATGGCGATCCTGCGGTTCAAGCCCGATGCCAGGGAACAGGACATCGCGGCCTATTTTGCCGCCTTTCCGAAATTGATGGAGAGTCTCCCGGTCGTCCGCGCCTGGAGCATCGGGCGCAATCAAGGCAGCGGCGGCGAAACCCACGTCAAAAAGCACGGCTTCGCTCCGAACTACGACGTCGGTCTCACCATGGAGTTCGACAGCCCGCAGGACTACCGGGCATATGCGGAGTCTCCGGAGCATCAGGCGTTCTTCGCCAAATACTGCACGCCGATCCTGGCGGAACGCGTCGTCGTTCAGTTCCACCGCGATTGAGCAGGCGTTAGGCGCTTGCGAACTCGGAGCGAAGCTCCCGGCCGATGCGGTCCGCTTCGTCGTCGACGAGGCGTGCCACCGCGGCACGGAAGGACGCGATGTCGATCTCTGCGGTCGGCACGACGTGAACTCCGGCCGCATGCAGAACAGCGAGGCAGCGCCGGTCCTCCGCGCCCGCGAATTCGCGTTGCGCGCGCGTTGCCGCGCGGGCTGCCGCCGTCACGGCTGACTGTGCCTCCGGGGCAAGTCCGTCGAACCAGGTTTTGTTGGCGAGCAGCAGCGCGACGCCGGCGAAATGGGCGGTGAGGCTGACGTGCCGGTGCACCTTGTGGAGCTCGAAGTTCACCAGATTGGTGAGCGGATTTTCCTGCGCGTCGACCTCGCCTTTGGTTACGGCGTCCGCGAGGTGCTTCACGTCGACGACGATCGGTTCGAAGCCGAGCGCGGCGAAGACCTTGCGATGGAACGCATTGTCGAGCACGCGAAGGCGCATCCCGCGGCAGTCGCCGGGTGTCCGGATCGGATGCAGGCGGTTGGAGATGTGCCGGATTCCATTGTCCCAGAATCCCAGCACGCGATAGCCGCTCTGCGCCGCGACGTCGGCCGCAAGCCGCGGCCCGGGCCTGCCGTCGAGCTTCTGCTGCTGCACGCCGCGATCCCTTGTCACGAACGGAAGATCGAATACCCCTAACGAGGGGATGCGATCGGCCAGGTAGCTCGAGGCGAAGTAGCAGAGCTCGAGGGCGCCGTCCTCGACCATTGGCAGAAGGTCGGCGGCGCGGTGGCCCTCGCGGGTGATGTCGCCGTGCCAGTCGATGTTCCAGCGGGCGGTACTTTCGGCGAGCAGGTCCGCCATGTGCCGCAGCGCGCGGGTGTGCACGGACGTCTCCGGCTGGTAGCCGCCGAGCCGCAGGACCGGCTCCGTCATGCGCCGTCTCCGTTCGCGCGCCGGCGAGAATTTCCGAGGGCCTGCGGCCGGTTGGAACCCCGTCTGGGCCCGGACGTTGCCCTTCCACATTGCGGCGACGCGCCTGGCATTCTCGTGCCTATCCGCCGCAAGCCGGACCCTGGGAGTTGACGATGAAATCGAAGACCATGGACGACATGCTCTACAACCTGCTGCAGGACGTTTATTACGCCGAGAAGCATCTGGTCAAAGCACTCACCAAGATGGCCAAGGAAAGCGCCGATCCCGAGCTGGAAAAGGCCTTCAGCGAGCACAAGACGGAGACCGAGACCCACGTGGAGCGCCTCGATCACGCGTTCGAAATGATCGACAAGAAGCCGAAAGCGAAGAAGTGCGACGCCATCCTGGGCATCATTGCGGAAGGCGAGGAAGTGATGGACGAGGCCGAGAGCGAGCAGCTCAAGGATGCCGGCCTGATCGGCGCGGCGCAGGCGGCCGAGCATTACGAGATCGCCCGGTACGGGACGCTGTGCGCCTGGGCCAAGCAGATGGGCAACCAGAGGCTGGCCGATCTCCTTCACGAGACGCTCGAGGAGGAGAAGAAAGCCGACAGCCTGTTGACCAAGATCGCCAAGAAGTCGGTCAACGAGGCGGCGATGAGCGCCGCTTCCGCGGCTTAAGTTCCCGCCGTTTCGTGATCTTCTGGAGCGGGACGAGCTCGGCGTCCCGCTCCGTTCCGTTGACCTTGCAGAATCTCCAAGGCCAGCATCCCCAAGACCGGCGTCCGCCGGTCCGGGTCATGCTCTGGTCTTCCGCGATGCAACGGACTTTCGCGGCGCGGCAGACTTCTTCCGCGTGCCCGTGCCCTTTGTGAGCGACGGAAGCTGCTGACGGATCTTTCCGAAGCCGGTCCAGGGATCCTTGCGCAGCCGCGACAGGCGGCCCGGCAGGTTGCGCAGCGTGTAGCGGTTCGGTCCCGGCTGGCTGCCGAGCTCCTCCCAGGTGAGCGGGGTCGACACGGTCGCGCCCGGGCGTGCTCGGGTCGAATAGGGCGCGATCGAGGAAGCGGTGCGATCGTTTCTCAGGTAGTCGACGAAGATGCGGCCGTGGCGCGCCTCTTTGGAGGCTGTGGCGAGGAAACGCGATGGATTGTCCGCCGCCATCGCGAAGGCGAGCGCGCGTGCGAACGGCTTGGCGGTGCTCCATGGGGTCGACACGATCGGAACGACCACGTGGAGGCCTTTGCCGCCGGTGGTCTTGAGGAAGCTCGTAAGGCCGAGGTCCTGCATCCGGCTTCTCACTTCCCGGGCGGCCTCGATCACCATCGGCCATTCCACGCCCGGCCCCGGATCGAGGTCGAACACGAGGCGGTCGCAGGCGTCCAGGTGCTCGATCGTGGTTCCCCACACGTGCAGTTCGAGGGTCCCGGCCTGGACCAGGGAAATCAGCCCGTCGAGGCTGTCGATCGCGAGCACCGGCTTCCCGCCCTGCTCGGGAGCCGGGAGCAGATACTTCGAATCGAGACCGGCGGAGGCGTGACGCTGGAAGAAGCACTCGGTGGACGAGCCTTCCGGACAGCGTACAAGGCTGAGCGGACGGCGCACGATGTGGGGGGCGATCCAGTCCCAGATCTCGGCGTAGTAATCCGCGAGATCGCGTTTGGTGATGCCGGCGTCCTCCCAATAGACGCGGCCCGGATGCGTGAGCACGATGCTGCCGACCGCGACCGGGGATTTGCCCGGCCGCGCCGCGGCCCGCTGTTGTGATGCAGGCTTTGATGCGGGCTTGGTAGCAGGATCAGTCGCCGGCATAGGCTTCTCCCGTACGATCTCGCTGGCCGGCTTGTCCTCGCGCAGGCCTTGAAACGATGCCTGGCGGACGCGGGCGCCGTGCGTCCAGCCGTGAAAATCGACTTCCGCCACCAGCTTGGGCTCGACCCACTTCGCGTCGCGCGAGCGTTCCTCCTCCGGAAGCTTTCCAAACGGCGTGCGCGCAACGCGCAGCCGCTGCAGCCGCTTCCACAGGTCGCGCGCCGTCTCGCGCGAGAAGCCGGTCCCGGTCCGGCCCGCATAGGTCAAACGGCCGTTCTCGTAGTAGGCGAGAATCAGCGCGCCGATCGCACGCGGATCGACGGTCGACAGCACGTAGCCGGCGATCACGAATTCCTGCCGGTTGGCGCATTTGGTCTTGATCCAGTCGCCCAGTCGGCCGGAGCGGTAAGGCGCATCTTTGCGCTTCGAGACGATGCCTTCCAGCCCCATGCGGCAGGCGTGCTCGTGCATCAGCGAGCCGGGCTCGTCGGAGTGGTCGCTGTAGGCGATCGGCACGTCCGGCGCGCGGGCGAGCAGACGGCGCAGCGCGTCCTTGCGTTCCGTGAGCGGCAGCTCGGTGAGGTCGCGGCCGTCGAGATACAAAAGATCGAACACGCAGTAGGCGAACCGATCGGTGCGGCC
>CAYVBN010000594.1:0-5212 GCA_964449645.1 uncultured Hyphomicrobiales bacterium | reverse complement strand
TACGAGGACTACGAACGATGGAGTTCTGAGGTTTATGAATACGAGCGAATTCGTGGACGTCCCGGTGTTCGCCAGGATTGAGCAGTTGAGAAACGAGCGACTGGGGTCATCGGTCGGCGAAGCGCTGTCGGTCTGCTGAGGTTCTGTTGGCTGTGGGCACCAGGCAGGCGCTGTGCATGCGTCGGCGGAAGGTCAACGACCATGACGTCGATAGCCGGCAGCGTGCATCAGACTCATCGCTGATGCGAGCGGCATGTCGCGTGTCTTCCGGATGCCGTTGCAGTCCACGGTGTTGTTCGTGCAGGCCGGTCCCCGCACAGTGTTGTCATATCTCTCAAGGCCTCTCACAGATCAAATCGACAGGGCGTCCCGGGAGGATTGAGGCTCCTCTCGGCCGATAGAGCCGGGCTGATTCGTTTCCGCTCATAACCGGGCCCGCGCTGAAGGTATCGCGATCCGCCCGGAGCGGCAGTGAGTCGCAGGGACGCGTTTTGCCGGCCGTTGTGACGCCTTCAGGAAACCCCAATCCTCGGGCTTTGTAGCAACCGGCGCAGCCGGGAACCAAATACGCGTTAAATCAGGTGTTTACGGCCGTTTCCGGCAGCTCGAAAAAGGCCTCGCCGCCTTGCTTCGGGGGACATCATCCTTTATCCGGGGAGGACCCCAGCTCGGGCCGAGCCCGGCCGTTCCGAATTATCTCGGCCGGTCGCGTGGGGGAAGGGTTCCTCATGGCGAATGTGGTTGTGGTCGGCTCCCAGTGGGGGGACGAAGGTAAGGGAAAGATTGTCGATTGGCTGTCCGAGCAGGCGGATATCGTGGTCCGCTTTCAGGGCGGGCATAATGCCGGCCACACGCTCGTCATCGACAGCACTACCTATAAGCTGTCGTTGCTCCCCTCCGGTGTCGTGCGATCGGGGAAATTGTCGGTGATCGGCAACGGTGTCGTGCTCGATCCGCGGGCGCTGGTCGAGGAGATCGACCGTCTCGCCGGGCAGGGCGTCAAGGTCACGCCGGAGAACCTGCGCATCGCCGAGAACGTCACGCTGATCCTCCCGCTGCATCAGGAACTCGATGCGATGCGTGAGAGCGGCAATGCCAGGACCCGTATCGGCACGACCAAGCGCGGCATCGGCCCAGCCTATGAGGACAAGGTGGGGCGCCGCGCCATCCGGCTGATGGATCTCGCCGATCTGCCGGTGCTCGAGGGCAAGATCGAGCGCCTGCTCGCGCATCACAACGCGCTGCGGCGGGGGCTTGGGCTTTCGGAAATCGAGCCGAAGAAAGTTTACGACGAACTCGCCGCCATGGCGCCGCGTGTTCTGCCGTACATGGATTCCGTGTGGTCGCTGCTCGATCAGAAGCGCCGCGAAGGCCGGCGCATCCTGTTCGAGGGCGCGCAGGGCGCGCTGCTCGACGTCGACCACGGGACCTATCCGTTCGTGACGTCGTCGAACACGGTGGCCGCGCAGGCGGCGACCGGCTCGGGACTCGGTCCGGCGGCGATCGGCTACGTGCTGGGGATTTGCAAAGCCTATACGACCCGGGTCGGCGCGGGGCCGTTCCCGACCGAGCAGGACAACGACATCGGACGGCTGATCGGCGATCGCGGCCGCGAGTTCGGCACCGTCACGGGCCGGCGCCGGCGCTGCGGCTGGTTCGACGCGGTTCTGGTTCGCCAGACCGTGCGCACCAGCGGGATCGACGGGCTCGCACTGACGAAACTCGACATCCTGGACGGTTTCGAGGAGGTGAAAGTCTGCGTCGGCTACCGCCTCAACGGCCGTGAAATCGACTATCTTCCGGCGAGCGAGCATGCGCAGGCGGAAGTCGAGCCGATCTACGAGACGTTCGCCGGATGGCAGGAGCGCACGGCCCGCGCGCGGTCGTGTGCGGAGCTGCCCGCGCAGGCGATAAAATACGTGCGGCGAATCGAAGAGTTGATCGAGTGCCCGGTGGCTCTGCTATCGACGAGTCCCGAACGCGAAGACACAATTCTGATGCGCAACCCGTTCGAGGTCTAATGCCCCGAACCCGAAGCGCGCACGGCCGTGCGGTGGGTCGGATTGCGGACTTCGGAATCGGGCACTGGGGGGCGAAGATACACTGGGGGCGAAGATTTACGTGAAGAAGACGTAAGGCTGCGACCGTCTGTTCTCGTCTGGAAGCCAATGGCTGATTACTACCCGCTCATTGCCCGTGCCGTCGCCGGTCTCGAAAAGAACACCGGCGAGGCCCGTCGCGCGCTCTACGAGCGCGCGCGCAAGGCGTTGCTCGACCAGTTGCGCAACTCCGAGCCGGCGCTCGGAGAATCCGAGATCACGCGCGAGCGTCTGGCGCTGGAAGAATCGATCCGCAAGGTGGAGGCGGAGGCCGCACGCCAATCGCGGCTGGAATCCGGTTCCGGCGCCGCCAAGCCGCCGGCGCCGAGCGTCAGCGACAAGGCGAGCGGCGAGGACGCTGCGTCCAGTGCCGCCGCTGCCGCGCGCCGCGAGAAACCGCTGCGTCCGGCACCGGCCCCCGAGCGCGCCGCGGACAGCGGCGAGCGGCCGCGGCCGGAAGCCATACGTTCGGAGTTCGCCCCGAAGCCCGACCGTGGGCAGATCCGCCATCTCCCGCGCAATCGGTCCGACGCGCAGCGGTCCGGCAAGGAGGGCGGGCTCAAGGGCTTTCGCGACGTCGTGGCCGAAGCCGAGACGCTCGGTGGAGCCACCGCCCAGGCCTCCAAATCGGCGCGCGAGCGGTTCGCGGCCGTGCCGTCGCCGAGCCCCGAATTCGAGCGGATCGAGCCGCATGTCGAGCCGGAAGGACTGCGGCCGGCGAGTCGCGAGCTCATTCCCTCGCACGTGCGCGAAACGCCGTTCCCCGAGCGCGTAGGGGATTCGCCCGACGACGATGACGACAGGCCGCCGATCCCGCTGCGGCCGCGCGCGCTCGAACCCGAGCCCGAGACGGCCGCGGCCTCCGGCCGGTCGTTCGCCCCCTATGGGAAGATCGGGGCGATCATCGCGGTGGTGCTTGCGCTTTCCGGAACGATCTATTGGCAGCGCACCAACATCGCGTCGCTGTTCGGCCGGACCGGCGGCGCGGCCAAGCCGCCCGCGTCGCAGACCGTGCAGGAAAGCGCGCCGTCGCGCCAGAAGATCACCGACCGCATCGGCCCGAGCGCGCAGACCGAGGCCGGCCAGGCGGCTTCGAACGCGGCGCCGGGCCAGGCCCCGCAGCAGGTCGCCCCGGTGGCGCAGCGCGTCGTGCTCTACGAGGAAGACCCGCAGGATCCGGCCGGCAAACGGTTCGTCGGCTCGGCCATCTGGCGCACCGAGACCGTGTCGCCCGGGACCGGCCAGCCGCCCGAGCTTGCGGTGCGCGCCGACATCGAGAGTCCCGACCGTCGCATGACGCTGACGTGGTCGCTGCGGCGGAACAACGACAAGACGCTGCCGGCCAGCCACACGGTCGAGATCATGTTCTCGGTGCCGGCCGATTTCCCGCACGGCGGCATCGCCAACGTTCCGGGCCTGCTGATGAAGCAGGCGGAGCAGACGCGCGGCGTGCCGCTCGCGGGCCTCGCGGTGAAGGTGACGACCGGCTTCTTCCTGATCGGTCTGTCGGCCGTCGACGCCGACATGCAGCGCAACGTCCAACTGCTCAAGGACCGCCAATGGTTCGACATTCCGGTCGTCTACAATGACGGCCGGCGCGCCATCCTGGCGATCGAGAAAGGAACGCCCGGCGAGCGCGCGTTCAGCGACGCGTTCGCGGCCTGGGGCGAGTAGGCGAATTTCGGGATTTCAGATGTGCTGACGGCGACGCACCACCCGGTGCGTCGCCATATTGGGCTGTTCAGTGCGCCGCCAGAGCGGCAGCCGCAGCGTGCGGCGTTTCCATCGCGGCGACGCGATTGCGCACGGCCTTCTGCACTTTCTCGAAGGCGCGCACCTCGATCTGACGCACGCGCTCGCGCGAGACGCCGAACTCCTCGGCCAGTTCCTCGAGGGTGATCGGGTCCTCGGCCAGACGACGGGCCTCGAAGATGCGGCGCTCACGGTCGTTGAGGACCGACAGCGCTTCGCCCAGCGCCTTGCGCCGGTTGTCGAGCTCTTCGCTCGCCGCGAGCGTCGTCTCCTGGTCATCGTGCTCGTCGACCAGCCAGTCCTGCCATTCGCCGGAATCGCCTTCCTCGCGGATCGGGGCGTTGAGCGAGGCGTCGCCGCCGAGACGGCGGTTCATGTCGATGACGTCCTGCTCGTTCACGCCGAGGCGCTTGGCGATGGTCTTCACCTGGTCGGGCCGCAGATCGCCCTCGTCGAGGGCCGAGATCTTGCTCTTGGCCTTGCGCAGGTTGAAGAACAGCTTCTTCTGGTTGGCGGTGGTGCCCATCTTCACGAGCGACCACGAGCGCAGGATGTATTCCTGGATCGCCGCCTTGATCCACCACATGGCGTAAGTGGCGAGACGAAAGCCCTTTTCGGGCTCGAAGCGTTTGACCGCCTGCATCAGGCCGACATTGCCTTCCGAGATCACCTCGGAGATCGGCAGGCCGTAGCCGCGATACCCCATGGCGATCTTGGCCACGAGACGCAGGTGGCTCGTCACGAGCCGATGCGCCGCATCGCGGTCGCCGTGCTCGCGCCAGCTCTTGGCCAGCATGTATTCTTCCTGCGGTTCCAGCATGGGAAACCGCCGGATTTCTTCCAGATAGCGGGAAAGGCCGTTCTCGGCTGTCAGAATGGGCAAGGCCGCGGCTCGGGCCATGATAGCGCCCTCCATGTTATGCCCCCGTTGCCGGCGGGCGACCGCGCCGCCTCTCTCCGAAGCCGACGGCGCCAATCCAATGTTGCGACCGCGAAGCCTGATCGCAGGTGCAACATTACACGTCCCTCTGGGGCAAAAGAAGACCCCGCCCCATCAAGTCACCGTGACCCCTGACCGGCCTCGCTGCCCGGAGTAACCGACTGATAACCCTAGAGATTGGCCGATTGGCCGTGATCCGCTTCACGCCCCCGGAGGAGCGGCGAGGATATCTCGTAAACGGCGTAAGTCGGCGGGCAGTTCCGAACGGAACGTCATCAGCTCGCTGGTCGAGGGATGTAGGATAGTCAGCAGATAGGCATGAAGAGCCTGTCCCGCAAGGGGGGCGAGCGCGTTTCGTGCGGCGGGCGGCAGCAGCACCGCCTTGGTCTTGAAACCCGGGCCATAGACGTCGTCGCCGAGC
>CAYVBN010000593.1:0-4242 GCA_964449645.1 uncultured Hyphomicrobiales bacterium | reverse complement strand
GCCGCGGCCGAGGTCGCGGAGCAGGGGGTTGCCGCGGACGCGATCGCGAGCATCGTCCGCGCCCATATCCGCTACGCCGGCACCGACGCCGACCTCGAGATCGCGGTTGGCGAGGCGCCGAGCGTCGCCGCGCTCGCGTCGAGCTTCGCCTCCACCGCCCGCTCGCGCAGCGCGCGCACGTCGGCGAGGCCCATGCCATAGGCGGAGAGCACGCCCGACAGCGGATGGATCAGCACCGTCTTCATGCCGAGCGCGTCGGCGACGAGGCAGGCATGCTGGCCGCCGGCGCCGCCGAAGCAGTTCAGCGCATATCCGGTGACGTCGTAGCCGCGCTGGACGGAGATCTTCTTGATGGCGTTCGCCATGTTCTCCACCGCGATGCGGATGAAGCCGTCGGCGATCTCCTCACGGCTGCGGCCGTCGCCGATCTCGGCGGCGAGCGCATCGAACTTCGCCCGCACGGCATCCGCGTCCAGCGGCTGGTCGCGGGTCTTGCCGAAGATGGCGGGGAAATATTCCGGCCGGAGCTTGCCGACCATGACGTTGGCATCGGTGACGGCGAGTGGGCCGCCATTGCGGTAGGCGGCGGGGCCGGGCAGGGCGCCGGCGGATTCGGGGCCGACCTGGTAGCGGCCTTGCGCGAATTTCAGGAGCGAGCCGCCGCCGGCGGCCACGGTGTGGATGCGCATCATCGGCGCGCGCATGCGCACGCCCGCGACCTCGGTCTCGAAGGCGCGCTCGTACTGGCCATCGTAGTGGGAGACGTCGGTCGAGGTGCCGCCCATGTCGAAGCCGATCACCTTGCCGAAGCCGGCGGCCGCAGCCGTCTCCACCGCGGCGACCACCCCGCCGGCCGGGCCGGACAGGATCGCGTCCTTGCCCTGGAACAGGCCGGCTGCGGTCAGCCCGCCGGAGGACTGCATGAACAGGAGGCGGGGAATTTCCTCCCCCGTAGCTTGCGACGGGGGAGGAAAGGCGCCCAGATCCTCCGCCACCTGGCGCACGTAGCGGCGGAGGATCGGCGAGAGATAGGCATCGACCACGGTGGTGTCGCCGCGGCCGACGAGCTTGATCATCGGCGAGACCTCGTGGCTGACCGAGACCTGCGGGAAGCCCATATCGCGGGCGAGCGCCGCGACCTCTCTCTCGTGATCCGGCCAGCGCCAGGCATGCACGAGGACGATGGCGACCGAGCGGATGCCGTCGCCGAGCGCCCGTTCGAGCTCGCGCCGCACCACGGCGAGGTCCGGCTCCTTCTCCACCGTGCCGTCGGCGCGCACGCGTTCGTTGACCTCGACCACGCGCTCGTAGAGCATCTGCGGCTTGACGATGCGGCGCGCGAAAATATCGGGGCGCGCCTGGTAGCCGATCTCGAGCGCATCGCGAAAGCCTTTGGTGACGAGCAGAAGCGTGCGCTCGCCGCGGCGCTCGAGCAGGGCGTTGGTCGCGACCGTGGTGCCCATCTTGATGGCGCCGATGCGTCCGCGCGGGATGGGGTCGCCTTTACGGAGCCCAAGAAGGTCGCGAATGCCCTGAACGGCGGCGTCGCGGTAGGCTTCGGGGTTTTCCGACAGGACCTTGTGAGCGACGAGGGAGCCGTCGGGCCGGCGCGCGACGACGTCGGTGAACGTGCCGCCGCGATCGATCCAGAAGTCCCAGTGAGCTTTTTTAACGTCCAGCGCCATGGTCCGTTCCGCTCCCGCGCGTCGGCGGTCGTCTAGCACCCGGTGGAGCAGGGGGCCAGTATCGCTCCGGCGGCGGCCGATAAGGTGATAGCCTCGCGCGTGTGCGGCCGCGTTCGCGACGGCCGCGAGGGAGGATGTCATGACGGCAGGTGCGGAGACCGGCGCGCGTGCCGGTGCGACGACGTGGTATGGCGAACTCCAGGCGTCGGAGAAACGCGCGTTCTGGGCGTGCTTCGGCGGCTGGGCGCTCGACGCCATGGACGTGCAGATCTTCAGCTTCGTCATTCCGGCGATCATCGCCACTTTCGCCATCTCCAATGCTGATGCCGGCCTGATCGGCACCGTCACGTTGTTGACCTCCGCGTTCGGCGGTTGGGTTGCGGGCGTTCTGGCCGACCGTTTCGGCCGGGTACGCACGTTGCAGATCACCATTGCGTGGTTTGCGGTCTTCACGTTCCTCTGCGGTTTCGCCCAGACCTACACCCAGCTCTTGGTGCTGCGCGCCGTGATGGGGCTCGGCTTCGGCGGCGAATGGGCCGCTGGCGCGGTGCTCATGGGCGAGGTCATCCGCGCGCAGCACCGCGGCAAGGCGGTCGGCAGCGTCCAGAGCGGCTGGGCGGTTGGCTGGGCCGTCGCGGCGATCCTCGCGACGCTGTTCTTCAGCATCTTTCCGCAGGACACGG
The DNA here is from genome assembly GCA_964449645.1 of uncultured Hyphomicrobiales bacterium. GTDB lineage: Bacteria > Pseudomonadota > Alphaproteobacteria > Rhizobiales > Xanthobacteraceae > CAYVBN01. The sequence goes on along the minus strand of CAYVBN010000593.1, from coordinate 1,874 downwards.
CCTGGCGCGCGCTGTTCTGGATCGGGATCATTCCGGCGCTGCTCGTGTTCTTCGTCCGCCGTTTCGTCGACGAGCCGGCGGTGTTCACGGCCATGCGCGACAGCGTCTCCGCCGAACGAACGAGCTTCCTGGAGATCTTCTCGCCGTCGATCCTGCCCACGACCATTCTCACCTCGCTGCTCGCAACCGGGGCGCAGGGCGGCTACTACGCGATCTCCACGTGGCTGCCGACCTATCTCAAGACGGAGCGCAAGCTGTCGGTGATCGGCACCGGCGGCTACATCGCGGTCATCATCGTGGGCTCGTTCATCGGCTATCTGGTGAGCGCCTATCTGGCCGACCGTATCGGCCGGCGGGCGAACTTCATCCTGTTCGCCGTCTGCTCGCTCGTCTCCGTGGTGGTCTACACGCAACTGCCGCTGAACGATGCGTCGATGCTGGTGCTCGGCTTTCCGCTCGGCTTCTTTGCTTCGGGCATCTTCTCCGGCATGGGGGCGTTCCTGACCGAGAACTTCCCGACCCGCATGCGCGGCTCGGGGCAGGGCTTCGCCTACAATTTCGGACGCGGCATCGCGGCGCTCAATCCCGCCTTCGTCGGCCTCTTGAGCGGCACGCTTCCGCTCGGGCAGTCGATCGGCGTGTTCGCCGGGATCGCCTACGGCATCGTCATCGTCGCCGCGCTGCTGCTGCCGGAGACCAAGGGGAGGGAGCTCACTCCGGACTCGTGATCCATTTGCGGGTCACGGGACGAATCGTCTGAGCGGCTGTACTGAGCGGATTAACAATCAGGGCGTGTGCATGTAAGTTATGCCTCCCATGGGGGAGACGAATTTTGCCGGCTTTCAAATTCTCGGACGTCGAGCGCTTGCGCGAACTTCAACCGCTCCGTAGGCGTTTCGTGGAGAGCCCCGACGTGTTGAATGGAGACGGTTCATATAGTCTCAGCTTCAAATTTGATGCGGTTGCAAGACTTTTCCAAGAGGAAACTGGCTTAGATACACGAGGCGGACGGTTTGGCCCGTGGTGTAGCTTCAAGGACGAAAAGCAAATCGAGATTGCCCGGGACTGGAAGGCCCGACGAAATAATCTCGTGTTTCTGAGAGATAACCTAGATCTTTCGGTCGCTCTGGATCTGAACTTTGCTTCAGATGGCGAATACACGCCACTTGGCCTTGCTGAGCATAGGGCGAAGCAGCGCAATGATGAGGCGGCAGTTGAAACGCTTTGCTCGGCCTTGCTGGTCCAGATTCATGACTTAAGTCCGTTTCGCGCAGCCGACGCCATCTGTGCTGTTCCTCCAGCTCCATCAAAAAGCTGGGATTTACCAACAGAATTGGTGACGCGAATCGCTCCGGCCTGAGCCGCCGCGATTTGTTGGCCGCGGGTCTTGCGTTGCCTGCTGGTGTGTCGGCACTGTTGAGTACGCCCGACCAGCTCGCCGCGCAATCGGCTGCCGCGAAGCTCCCTGAAATCGATCTCGCCGAGTGGAGCTACTTCTGGGTCGGCGTGAATCGCACGGATTTGGGGCAAGGCCCGGTCGTGAACGGCCAGCAGATGTACGTCGAGTATCAGATCCCGGCGAAGGTGAAGTATCCGTATCCGGTGGTGCTGGTGCATGGTGGAGGCGGGCAGGGCACCGACTGGATGTCGACACCCGATGGGCGACGAGGCTGGTCGCACCTGCTGCTGGAACAAGGATTCATGGTGTACATCGTCGATCGTCCGGGTCATGGGCGCTCGCCGAACCATCCCGATTTGCAGCGGGGTTGGCCGAATCATTCGGTGCTTGAAGGAATTTCCAGCCGCTTCACTCCCATGCGAGCGCAGGCTCCCGCGGCTCCGGCGGCAGGCAAGGGCGGCAAAGGCAAAGGTCC
>CAYVBN010000592.1:0-4667 GCA_964449645.1 uncultured Hyphomicrobiales bacterium | reverse complement strand
CGGAGAACGGACGCACGACCAGCGCCTCGGCGTCGTCCGCCGTCAGATAATAGGCGCCAAGCTCGGGATCGAGATAATGCCGGTCGAGTGCGCGCTGCCAGGCGAGCGCATGCTCGAGATAGGCGTGCTCGCCGGTAGCCTCGTGCAGCGCGAGCGCGGCGCGGATCATGGCGGCGAAATCGGAGGCGAGCCCGGGAAAGAGCAAGCGGCCGTCGCGCCAGGAATGGCCGAGCCGGTCGCCGCGTGTCAGGTCGCGTGCGATCGCCTCGAACGCGCGGATCGCGAGGTCGCGCCACGCCGGCTCGTCGAACAGAATGCCGGCATTGACCAGCGCCGAAATCATCAGCCCGTTCCAGTCGGCCAGCACCTTGTCGTCGAGTCCCGGACGGACGCGCGCGCTGCGCCTCGCGAGCAGCCGTTCGCGCAGGGGCTCGAGACGACGTTCGGTCTCGTCATCGGGCGGGCCGCTGTCGAGCTGGTTGAGGATGGTGTGCCCTTCGAAATTGCCTTCCGGCGTCACGCCGTAGTGCCGGGCGAAGAACGAACCGTCGTCGGGACCGAGCACCTCGGTGATCTCGTCGAGGGTCCAGACGTAGAACTTGCCTTCCTCTCCTTCCGAGTCGGCATCGAGCGACGCGGAGAAAGCGCCCTGCTCCGTCGTCATCTCGCGCGTGAGCCACCCGACCGTCTCGCGCGCGCGGCGATGAAAGAGCACATCGCCCGTGCGGGCATAAGCAAGCCCGAGAAGCTCGAGCAGCTGGGCATTGTCGTAGAGCATCTTCTCGAAGTGTGGCACCAGCCAGCGGGCGTCGACCGAGTAGCGCGAGAAGCCACCGCCGAGATGATCGTAGATGCCGCCGAGGCAGATCTGCCGGAGCGTCAGTTCGACGGGCTCGAAGAAGCGGGCGTTATGGCTTCGCAATCCCGCGCGCCAGAGAAATTCGAGCATCGAGCCCTGCGGAAATTTCGGCGCGCCGCGCAGTCCGCCGTTAAGGGAATCGAACGCCCCGGCAATCGAGCCGGCGAGCCGATCGAGTTCCGGCGGACCGATCACGACCACATCCGCGGGCCGGGCTTTCTGCGCGAGACGCGTCATGAGCGCCGAACGGTTCTGGTCGATGCTGTCGGGTTCCTCGCGGAACAGCCGCGAGACTTCCTTCAGCACGTCGGGGAATCCCGGGCGGCCATAGCGTGGCGTCGGCGGAAAATATGTTCCGCCCCACACCGGCTCGCCGCTCGGCGTCAGGAACATCGTCAGCGGCCAGCCGCCCTGCTCTCCGAGATGATGCAGCGCCGACATGTAGATCTGGTCGATGTCGGGCCGCTCCTCGCGATCGACTTTGATGTTCACGAACAGATCGTTCATGACCTGCGCGGTCGCTTCGTTCTCGAAGCTCTCGTGCGCCATCACGTGGCACCAGTGGCAGGCCGCGTATCCGACCGAGAGCAGGATCGGCTTGCCGGTCCGCTGCGCCTCGGCAAGCGCTTCCGGTCCCCACGGCCACCAGTCGACCGGGTTGTTCTTGTGCTGCAGCAGATAAGGGCTCGTCTCGCGCGCGAGGCGATTTTCGTGAGACGAGGATGATGAGGTCATGGGCGGCTCCGGGGACGCGGATCGGCTCAGCGCGTGAGCGGCGGACCCTAGCACGTCAACGTGCGGGCGCGATGTTTGCTCCGGTGGGACGCAAGCACGTGTACGAAGGGGTCGACTCGGCGATGCCGATCGGCGAGGTTGCGGGATCGCGGTTGCACCGCGCTCTGACGCCCGCTGACGAATGTCCGAACTCCCAGACACCATTTTCGCCCTGTCGTCGGGACGACCGCCGGCGGCCATCGCGGTCGTGCGGATTTCCGGTCCGCGGGCGCGCGACTCCCTCACCGAGCTGATCGGCCGCATTCCCGAGCCGCGCCGGGCGGCCTTCGGGCGCGTGCGCGACCAGCTCACCCGCGAGGTGATCGACGAAGGGCTGGTGATCTGGATCCCTGGCCCGAGGAGCGAGACCGGCGAGGACATGGTCGAGTTTCAGATGCACGGCAGCCGCGCCGTGCTCGCGGCGCTGTTCACCGCGCTCGGCCGGCTTCCGGGATTTCGCCCGGCGGAGCCCGGCGAGTTCACCCGCCGCGCGTTCGAGAACGGCCGTATGGATCTGACGCGGGTCGAGGGTCTCGCCGACCTGATCTTCGCCGACACGGAGGCGCAGCGGCGTCAGGCGGCGCGGCAGCTTCAGGGCGTGCTGGGCGAGCGCGCCGAAGGATGGCGCCGTCGCTTGCTCGAAGCGCTGGCGCGGATCGAGGCCGAGCTCGATTTTCCCGACGAAGGAGATGTGCCGGCCGGACTGGTGCAAGCGGCCGTATCGGAGGCGGGCGCCTTGCTGGCGGAGGTGAACGCGGTCCTGGCCGAGCAGGGGCGTGGCGAGCGCCTGCGGGAAGGGCTCGTGGTGGCGATCGCCGGGCCACCCAACGCCGGCAAGTCGAGCCTGCTCAATCGGCTGGCGCGACGCAGCGCGGCGATCGTCTCGCCGTTCGCTGGCACCACGCGCGACGTGATCGAAGTCCACCTCGATCTGTCGGGCTATCCGGTCACGCTGCTCGACACTGCGGGGCTTCGTCCGAGCGACGATCCGGTCGAGCAGGAGGGGATGCGGCGCGCGCGCGACCGCGCGGCGGCGGCGGATCTCATCCTCTGGGTCGAGGATGCGACCGAGGTGCAGAATTTTGAAAACAAGGTTAATAATGAGTTTCCGGCTACGCCGACCTGGCTCGTGACCAATAAGATCGATCTTCTGCCGAATCACGAGGCTGATCGGCAAGGACGAAAGCCCAAGGTTCAGAGCTTCCATTTCGAAATATCGGCGACCGAGGGCATCGGGATCGAAAAACTACTTTCAGCCCTCGGGGCTTTTGCCGCCGATTACTTGGGATCGGTCGAGCCGGCCCTGATGACCCGGCAGCGTCACCGGCAGGCCCTGGAAGAGGTGTCGGCAGCCCTGACGCGCGCCGTTTCCGAGCCGCCCGCCGGGCGGGAGGAAATCATCGCCGAAGAGCTGCGGCTTGCCGCGCGTGCGCTCGGCCGCCTGCTCGGCCGCATCGATGTCGAGGACGTGCTCGACGTGATCTTCCGCGACTTCTGCATCGGCAAATGAGATCGTGCGAAGTCGGTCGTCGTTTCACGTGAAACACCGAGGCGTGATTTTGACGAAGCGCGGCGCGCTCGGATAAAAGCGTCCCAGGAGCATTCTCCGTGAGGCGGACGCCGGCGCGCCGCAGAAATACGACTCAATGCCGGAGTGAGATCGCGTTCCGATTCTGCGAGATCGGGACAGGACAGCGCACATGGATCGGGACTACGACGTCGTCGTCATCGGCGGTGGCCACGCCGGCTGTGAGGCCGCGGCCGCAGCCGCCCGCATGGGCGCGAGGACGGCGCTGGTCACCCACAGCCTCGCGACCATCGGGGCGATGTCGTGCAATCCGGCGATCGGCGGATTGGGCAAGGGCCATCTGGTGCGCGAGATCGACGCGCTCGATGGCCTGATGGGGCGGGTGGCCGACCAGGGCGGCATCCAGTTCCGCGTCCTCAACCGGCGCAAGGGACCGGCCGTACGCGGACCCCGGGCGCAGGCCGACCGCAAGCTCTATGCCCGGGCCATGCAGGCGGCGATCGCCGCGACGGCGAACCTCACGGTGATCGAAGCCGAGGCCGACGATCTGGTCTTGCGGGAGGGGTGCGTCGCCGGCGTCGGCCTCAAGGACGGCCGCGTGCTCGGCGCCGGCGCTGCGGTGCTCACGACCGGCACCTTTCTGCGTGGGCTCATCCATATCGGCGAGCGGCAGATCCCGGCCGGCCGGGTCGGGGAGGCGCCGGCCGTCGGCCTGGCGCTGACCCTCGATCGGCTCGGCTTCCGGCTCGGGCGGCTGAAGACCGGAACGCCGCCGCGCCTCGACGGACGCACCATCGACTGGGAGGCGGTCGAGCGTCAGCCGGGGGATGATCCACCCGAGCCGTTCTCGATGCTCACGCACCGGATCACCAATCCGCAGATCACGTGCGGGATCACCCGCACCACTGAGGCCGGTCACGCGACCATCCGGGCGAACGTGCACCGGTCGCCCATGTATTCCGGACAGATCCAGAGCCGCGGCCCGCGCTACTGCCCGTCGATCGAGGACAAGATCGTCCGGTTCGGTGAACGCGATGGGCACCAGATCTTCCTCGAGCCGGAGGGGCTCGACGACACCACCGTCTATCCGAACGGGATCTCGACCTCGCTGCCAGAGGAGGTCCAGCACGCATTCGTGGCGACGATCCCCGGGCTGGAGCGGGCGCGCATTCTCCGGCCCGGCTACGCGATCGAGTACGACTACGTCGACCCGCGCGAGCTCGAGCCGACGCTGGAGACGCGGCGCCTTACAGGCCTCTTCCTCGCCGGACAGATCAACGGGACGACCGGATACGAGGAGGCGGCTGCTCAGGGCTTGGTCGCCGGCCTCAACGCGGCGGCGCGGGCGGGCGGCGGGGAAGCGATCGTGTTCGATCGCGCCGAAGCGTATCTCGGCGTCATGATCGACGACCTGGTGACGCGCGGCGTCACCGAGCCCTACCGGATGTTCACCTCGCGGGCGGAGTACCGCCTGAGCCTGCGGGCGGACAATGCCGACCAGCGACT
>CAYVBN010000591.1:0-1815 GCA_964449645.1 uncultured Hyphomicrobiales bacterium | reverse complement strand
TTGGCGATGCCGCGCGCCGCCTCTCCCATTTTGGCGATGCCGTCCAGGATGACACGGTTGTCGTAGCCATGCGCCGTCGGAGTGACGAAAACGGCGCGGCTGAGGCCCGTGATCCGCTGCATGTTGAGATAATGCTCGATAGGCGCGGCCGGTGGCGTGTATCGGCGCTCCTCGGAATACGGAAAGATGTCGGGCGGACCGAAGATATGGGCATGCGTGTCGCAAGAACCCTTGGGAAGAGACCAGCGCGGCACCCGCGTATTCGGGTCCGGCGGCAAGCTGACAGGCACTCCGACACGCGCCATCTCGCGTTCGCCCCGTTGCTGAATTCTTGCCCGCGGACAGCCTTCACCCGTGCTCGATTGGCCGCCAGCGCTCGAAGCGACGCTCGATCCGGCGCAGGATTTCCGTCATCGCCACGCCGAGCGCAGCGATCAGAATGATGCCGACCATCACCTTGTCGGTCTGGAAGCGCGAGCCGGCGACGGCGATGATGAATCCGAGTCCGCGCGTCGCGCCATACATCTCGCCCACCACGATGCCGACGAGCGCGTGACCGAGACCGAGCCGCAGACCGGTCAGCAAGAGAGGCACCGAGGACGGCAGCGCCACGGTCAGGAAGATCTGGCGATCGTTGGAGCCGAACGAGCGCGCGACCTTGATGAAGTCCGCGTTGAGGGTCCGCACGCCCGTGATGGTGTTCACCAGAATGGGAAAGATCGCACCCAAAAAGATGATCGCGACCTTGGAGGCCATGCCGATGCCAAACCAGATCATCACCAGCGGCAGGAGGGCGATGCGCGGCGTGGCATAGAGCGCGTTCACGAATGGCTCGAGCACCGCGTTCACCCGGCTGTACCAACCCATGAGGATCCCGAGCGGCACGCCAATGACGATCGCCAGGCCGTAGCCGATGGCGAATTCCGTCCCGCTCACCTGCAGGTCGTAGAGGATGCTGCCGTCCGCGAACATCTCGAACCCGGTCCGCACGATCCGGGACGGCGAGCTGGTGAAGAGCGGGTTGACGAGCCCGAAGGCGACCGAGCCCTCCCAGATGGCAAGGAACACCGCCACCGCCATGGTGCCGAGAAGCGCGTTCTCGTTGCGCTTCCAGACGGAGACATCGCGCGTGCGCTTGCCGGCGCTTGCGTCGCGGACAGGGGCCGACGTCAGCCGGGTATCGACGGTCTCTTCGCTCACGCCGCAGTCACCATGCCGGTCTTCTGGGCCTCCTCCTCGATCAGCTTCCAGAGATGCTTTTCGAGCTCGACGAAGACCGGGTTGTGCTTCACGTCCAGCGCGCGCACCGGCGGCAGGTCGATCGCCACCATCTCCTTGATCCGCGCCGGCCGCGCCGAGAACACCGCGACCCGGTTGGCGAGGAAGATGGCCTCGTTGATCTGGTGCGTGATAAACAGCGCGGTCGAGCCCGCCCGCCGCAAGATCCTGAGCAGCTCGAGCTGCATGAACTCGCGCGTCTGCGCGTCGAGGGCCGCGAAGGGTTCGTCGAGCAGCAGGAGCTGCGGCTCCATGACGAGCGCCCGGGCGATGTTGACGCGCTGGCGCATGCCGCCCGAGAGCTCGTGCGGATAGTGCTCGGCGAACCCGACGAGACCGACGAGGTCGACGAACGCGAGCGCCCGCTCGCGGATCTCGGCCTTCGCCAGCCGACCCTGCAGCTCGAGACCATAGCTGACGTTCTGCAAGACGGTTCGCAACGGAAACTGGCTTTCATGCTGTAAGACCATCGCCCGGTCGGGCCCCTGACCATCGATGGCCCGGCCGTCGACGAGGATCGCCCCGTCGGTCAGCTTG
>CAYVBN010000590.1:0-18265 GCA_964449645.1 uncultured Hyphomicrobiales bacterium | reverse complement strand
GCGCGAGCTCCGGCGTCTGGTCCGGCCAGCCGAGGGTCGAAAACGGCCACAGCGCCGAGGAGAACCACGTGTCCAGCACGTCGTCGTCGCGCCGCAGGAAGGTCGCGCGCCGCTCGGGATCGAGCGCGATGTCGTGGCCGTCCATGACGGTGATCGCCTCGGTCTCCGCGTAATAGGCGAGCGCGTCGGCGAGCGCCTCCTCCTCGCTCTCGGCCACGAACACCTTGCCGTCGGGCCCGTACCAGGCCGGGATCTGATGCCCCCACCACAATTGGCGCGAAATGCACCACGGCTGGATGTTCTCCATCCAGTTGAAATAGGTCGCTTCCCACTGCTTGGGCACGAACACGGTGCGGCCGTCGCGCACCGCCTCGATCGCCGGCGTGGCCAGCGTCTTGGCGTCGACGTACCACTGGTCGGTGAGGAACGGCTCGATCACAGTACCCGAGCGGTCGCCGTGCGGCACCATGTGGGTGTGCGGTTCGATCTTCTCGAGCACACCGGCGGCTTCGAGCCGCTCGACGATCTTCTTGCGCGCCGCGAACCGATCGACGCCATGCAGGCGCAGCGTCTCCTCAAGTTCGGGGGAATTCGGCACGCTGTCGAGGAACGCGCCGTTGTCGATGAGGTCGAGCTTGCCCTCCTGGTCGAGCACGTTGACGAGCGGCAGCTCGTGGCGGCGGCCGACCTCGAAGTCGTTGAAATCGTGCGCCGGGGTGATCTTGACCGCGCCCGTCCCCTTCTCGGGGTCGGAATAGCTGTCCGCAATGATCGGGATGCGGCGGCCGACGAGCGGCAGGATGGCATGCCGTCCGACCAGATCGCGGTAGCGGTCGTCGAACGGATGCACCGCCACCGCGGTGTCGCCGAGCATCGTCTCGGGCCGCGTGGTCGCGACGGTGATGAAGGTGTCCGGCAGGCCAGCGATCGGATAGCGGATGTACCAGAGGTGGCCCTTGATCTCGACCTGCTGGACTTCGAGATCGGAGATCGCGGTGAGGAGCTTGGGGTCCCAGTTGACGAGCCGCTTGTCCTTGTAGATGAGCCCCTGGCGATAGAGTTCGACGAACACCTTGGCGACCGCGCGCGACAGCCCTTCGTCCATGGTGAAGCGTTCGCGCGACCAGTCGCAGGAGGCGCCCAGCCGCTTGAGCTGGCGCACGATGGTGCCGCCCGACTCCGCCTTCCAGGCCCACACGCGCCTGAGGAACTCCTCGCGCCCCAGCTCGCGCCGCGAGGGTTGCTGGCGTTCCATGAGCTGGCGCTCGACCACCATCTGGGTGGCGATTCCCGCATGGTCGGTGCCCGGCTGCCAGAGCACGTCGCGCCCGCGCATGCGCTCGAAGCGGCAGAGCACATCCTGCAGCGTGTTGTTGAGGGCGTGCCCCATGTGCAGCGACCCCGTCACGTTCGGCGGCGGGATCACGATGCAGTAGGGAGCCGCCTCCGCGCGTTCCGGCCGGCCGCCGCGAAAGACCTGAGCCTGCTCCCACGCCGCGAAAATACGGCCCTCGATTGCGGACGGCTGGTAAGTCTTCTCGATCATGATGGGGTTCCGGCTGCGCAGGCGCGGTAGAAAGCGCGCCACGCCTCGCCCTGTCAACGCCCGCGGGTCACATGCGTTCGCGGCATGGCAGACTGCAGGAACGACACGGGCCATGCCGGCCAATTCCATTATAGTGCCGGCCAGAGCGCGATCCGCAAAAGTGGACCCCGGTTTTGCGTAAGATCGCGCTCTAGAATTTCGTATTTGGTCGCATTTTCTCCGGCGGACCGGTTCCCACTTCGCCGGATCATGCGCTTGACCTACGGACCCCCTGTGCTCGCCCCTTCTTCCGGCTTTCCGATCCCGTCACAGACCCGCGCCATCGTGTTGCTCGCGTTCGCGGCGTTCGCCAGCCAGGCGATGGTACGGTGCGCGGATTCCCTGCTGCCGCAGATCGCCGCCGACCTCGGCACCACCATCGGCGCCACCTCGATCGTGGTGAGCGCCTACGCGTTCATGCACGGCTCGATGCAGCTCATCATCGGTCCGATCGGCGACCGCGTCGGCAAATACCGGGCGATCGCCATCGCGTGCGCCGGTGCCACCTTCATCGTGCTCGCCTGCGGGCTCGCGCATTCGCTGACGACGCTCACCCTCGCCCGTCTCGCTTCGGGCGCGATGGCCGCGTGGATCATCCCGCTCGGCATGGCCTATATCGGCGACGTGGTGCCCTACGAGCGGCGCCAACAGGTGCTCGGGCGCTATCTCTCCGGCACGATCAGCGGTCTCTTGTTCGGCCAGGCGGCGGGCGGAATTCTCGGCGACCTGCTCGGCTGGCGCACCATGTTCTTCGTGCTGGCCGGGCTCTTCGCGCTCTCCGCCCTGGCGCTCTTCCGCGAGCTCGCCATCAACCCGATGACGCGGCCGCCGCGCGCCGAACAGGCGCGCAGGCAGGGTTTCAAGGCCGGCTATTCGATCGTGCTCGCCAATCCGTGGGCGCGCGTCCTGATGCTGGCGGTGTTCCTCGAAGCGGCCTTCGTGTTCGGCGCCTTCACCTATGTGGGCGCCGACCTGCACCTGCGTTTCGGGCTGAGCTTCACGCTCGTCGGCCTCACCGTCGCGACCTTCGGCATCGGCGGCCTGATCTATGCCGGGTTCGTCGAGCAGCTCGTCGCCCGGCTCGGCCAGACCGGATTGGCGGCGAACGGCGGGCTCATTCTCGGGGTCGCCTACCTGATGCTCGCGCTCGCTCCCGTGTGGTGGATCGCGCCCATCGCCACCACGTTGGTCGGGCTCGGCTTCTACATGCTGCACAACACACTGCAGACGAACGCCACGCAGATGTCGCCCGAAGCGCGCGGAACCGGGGTCTCGCTGTTTTCGGCCGCGCTCTATATCGGGCAGACCGTCGGCGTCGCCGTCATCGCGCCGATCGTCGACCACACCGGTGCGCCGGCCGCCTTCGTGGCCGCCGCGATCATGCTTCCGGCGCTCGGATTCTGGTTCGCCGGCCGGCTGCGCAGCCGCTGGCGCGATCAGCGGGGCGGCGAGTAGAGCACCTTGCGGCGACGTGGGAACCGGGTCGCGCCGAGGCGCGATGACGTTTCCGCCATCCTGCTCGGCTATTTGACTGCTCGGCCTATTGGATTGCGCAGGACCTGCCCGGAAACCGGTATCTGCTCCGGGATTCCTGCTCCAGGAAACGCACGCAAGCGCGATCTCACGGTCTGTCCGATTGAATCAGACGGGAACAGGCGCGAGGCGCTCGCCGATTCTATCGCCCCTCAGCCGCGCCCGCGCGACACGCGCTCGATCTCGGCGCGCACCAGCCGCTCGACCAAGGTGGGAAGATTGTCGTCGAGCCATGCCTTGAGCATCGGCCGCAGCATCTCCCGCACCAGACCGTCGAGGGTCTGCGAATTCTGCACCAGGACCGTCTGCGCGAGCGTATTGAAAGCGGAATCGACCGCCGACGTCGTGGCCGGCGAGAGCAGCGAACGATCGCTCCCGGTCGTTTCGTGGAACTGCCGTCGCGCCTCCTGGATCATGTTCGGCGCGCGAGCAGGGTCCGGCATCGGCGGGTCGCTGTCGAACCCGAGGTCCGTCCGGCCGTCGATGGCGCGCAGCGTCGGACCCGCGCGCGCCGGTTCCGGCGTCGCCATCGCTTCGGTCAAGTCGAGGATGTCGTTCTGGGCCGGCTCGGGCACCGACGGTTTCTCCATCGGCGCGTCGAAGCCGGCGAGCATCGCATCGATGTCGTCCTGGCTGTTGCCGGCCGACGCCGGCGGTGGTGCAGGAGGAGGTGGTGGCGGCGCGGCAGCGGCCGGCGCAGGACGCGATGGCGGCGGCGCCGCGCGCACCGGCGCTGGTTTTGCAGGCTCCGGCTTCGGCGCCTTCGCCGCGTCGTCATCGGCTATGATCCGTCGGATGGAGGCGAGAATCTCCTCCATCGAGGGCTCTTGAGCCTTCGCCGCCTGTGTCATTCCCGCACCCTTGCCGCACCGCAACGGCGTCCGATCATCACGAGCGAATCACCCACTCTGCGACCGGTTCCGCCTTCGGAATCAAAGTATGGCATGCGCATGTTCCGACGCAAACAACAGCGCGTAGATACACACTAAATTCGCTCGACGCCGCGGATGATCGGAGCGATCAGCGTCCGTCAGGCGTGCGCAGGCCGAACCACGAATCGCGCACCTGCTGATAGTGCGACATCGGATCGTAGATGGGCGAATGGAGACGCAACGTTTCGGCGTCCAAACGACCGACGGAGGCCAGAAGCGTGTAGGACGCGACGACGCGGTCGCGCTGGGCGGTGACGAGCGCCACGCGCGCGTTGACCAGCTCCTGCTGCGCGTTGAGGACATCGAGCGTGGTGCGCTGACCGACCCTCGCCTCCTCGCGCACGCCGTTGAGCGCGACCTCGGCCGCGGTCACCTGCGACTGGGTCGATTCGATCTGCGCCTTCGCGGCCTCGAGCTGGCCCCACGACTGCACGACGGTCGCCTGGATCTGGTCGCGCGCCGTCTCGAGATCGAGGCGCTTCTGACCGAGCGTCTCCTTCGATTGGCGGATGGTCGAATACTCCGCCCCGCCCTGATAAAGCGGCATGCTGACCTGCCCGACCAAGGACGTGCTGAACTGCCGCAACGTCGAGGGATATTGCGGCTCCCACGCCTGCTGCACGTTCGCGTTCAAGGTCACGGTCGGGTGCAGCGCGCCTTCGGCGATCTTCACCTGCAGGGCCGCGACATCGATGCCGAACATCGCCGCGGTGACCTGCGGATGCTGCGCGCGTCCCTGCGCGACGGCGGTCGACAGCGTGCGCGGTGACAGCCGGTCAACCGGCGCGCCGGGCGCGAGCTTACCGGGCTCGATGCCGATCGCCTGCCGATAGGCCGCTTTCGACGTCACGACGTTCGACTGGGCGGCGAGCAATTGCGACTGGCCGGCGGCGAGCCGCGATTCGGCTTGCGCGACGTCGGTCTTCGTCACCTCGCCGACGTTGAAACGATCCCGCGTCTGGCGCAACTGCTCCTGCAGCACGCGCACGTTGTTCTGCTGCAGTTCGAGAATCGCCTGGTCGCGCAGCAGATTCATGTAGGCGGTCGCCGCGTTGAGCAGCACCGTCTGTTCGATCAGGCGCAGCGTCTCGCGCGCGGCGGAGACCTGGCTCTCGGCCTGACGCGTGCGGTTGGCCGTGCGCAGACCGTTGTAGAGCGTCTGCGTGGCGGTGACGCCGACGGAACGCGGCGCGGAGTTCACCCGCGTGTCGGTGTAGACGGCCTGATTCGGATTGAAGATGCTGTTGCTCTTCGTCAGCGTGTCGGTGAACTGCGACCCCGCCGAGGCGGTGGCGCTGATCGTGGGCCGGTAGCCCGAGAGTGCCTGCGGAACCGTTTCATCGGTTTGACGCAGGATCGCACGCTGCGAATTGAGCTGCGGATTGTTCTGGTAGGCGAGCGCCAGCGAGCCCAGCAACGTATCCGCGAGCGAAACAGTCGGCGCCAAACACCATCCGATGCCGACGACGACCGTGATGGCGATCGCTGACGACGTCCATCGCCCCGTTGTCATTCCGCTCACTCGGTATGTGCCTGTATTTGCGGGCCGAAACGGCCCATGTCCCCGCGACTCGCCCACAGCATAGGGGCCCGGGCAAGAGTTTAAAACCCCGCCATAAGCCCTGAGAAAACAAAGATGTGCATTGACGCAGACGGGTCACACCCGGCCGCCGGCAGGGGTGGACGGTAATTAGAAGACGAAGGCCGGCGGTGCCGCGAAACCGGGCAGCAGCGGCGCGGCGGCATCGAAAATCGGGCGGCCGCTGACGTCTCCCCGATCGGAGCGGTAGAGCATTGCCCGCGAGGCTGGGCCGTCGGTCCCGATTACGCCCAGAAGCCGCCCGTTCTCGCCGAGCTGGCCGAACAGCGATCGCGGAACCACCTCGCTCGCGCCTTCGAGCAGGATCACATCGTATGGTGCTACCGCCGGCCAGCCCATCTTGAGGCTGCCGGTTACCACCGTGACATTGCCAATCCCAAGTTCATGGAGGGTATGCGTGGCGCGGCGCGCAAGGTCGGCATCCTCCTCGAGCGCGATCACCGAACCGGCGAGACGCGACAGCACCGCCGCCGAATAGCCGGTGGCGCAGCCCACGTCGAGGACACGGTCGCTCGGCCCGATCTGTGCCGCCTGCACGAGCTTCCCCAGCACCATCGGCTTGAGCAGCCGGCGCCGGCAGCCCACCGGCGGCTCCCCGACCGGCAGGTCGATGTCCAGATAGGCGAGTTCCGCATTCGCCGCCGAGACGAAGCGCTCGCGCGGCAGCTCCTGCATGGCGGCAAGGATATCGAGATTGGTCACGTCGGCGGTGCGGACCTGGCCGTCGACCATCATCCGTCGCGCCGTCGCAAAGTCCATGAACCGTCTCCCGCCGCTGCGCCCGCCTGGCGCACGATCCGGCGGCCTGTGAGCGGTTCGCCGGAGAGAATGCGACCAAATACAAAATTGCAGAGCGCGACCTTACGCAAAACCGGGACCCGCTCTTGCGGATCGCGCCCTGTCGAAGCCGCGCTCTTGTGCGGCAAGGTTCCCGAAAACGCAAGCGGTGCGGCCGCGCCCGCCAGAGCCTTTCCCACGGAAGTGGGTACCGGCTCGCCTGACACGCGCCCGGGCAAATGCGACCACATTGGAAACCGGCCGTGCGCTCCCATTCTGTGGCGTCGGAATGCGCCCGCGCGGTTCTGTTGCCGCGCGTGCCGCCCTCCTATATAGCGGTCCCGGCATTGCCGCGCCGTGTCCGTCAGGGAACCGCCGCGGGGAGCTTGGGCCACGTGGCGGAGTGGTTACGCAGCGGTCTGCAAAACCGTTTACGCCGGTTCAATTCCGGCCGTGGCCTCCAACCTCCTTCGTGCACCGATGGAAGTGACCATGCTCAACGGGTTTCTCATCCGTCTCGCCGTCCTGGTCGGCGCCGCGCTCGCGATGGCGGCGCCCTCCGGCGCCGCGCGGGCCGACACGATCCTCCAGGATGTCTACGGCTGCCGCACACCGCGCACCCTGGCGCTGCTCGAGAACCTGATCGCGCAAGGCGAGAAGGAGCAGTTCGAGAAACTGGTCGGGCAGAGCTGCATCCCGCTGTCGAAGGGCGAGAGCGTCACCGCGGGAAAGACCTCCGGCACCGCCGTCTGCGTCAAACGCAGCGGCCAGTCGCGCTGCTACTGGATCTCGCGCACGGCGGTTGGCCGCTGAGCAGCCCGCCTGCCCGGCCCTGGCCGCATCCATCTTCCATGCATCCATCGTCGGTCACTGTGCGTTATCGGCCGCAGCGCCCGACATGACCCGGCCCCAATCGGGGCCGAGCTTTGGGAGCGTGCCGCGCCCCTTCCGGGCGCCGCTGGAGGCGGAACCATGAAGACCATCGTCATGTTTGCAGCCGCCGTGGCGGCGACGCTCGTCATCGCCCCGCAAGCCCGCGCCGCCGATCTCCTGCCCGAGGAAGGGTATTATCCGCCACCGCCGCCTCGCTATTCGGCCGCGCCACCGCGCTATTACGAATACGAGCAGCGCGTCGAGCCCGCCTACCGTCCGCGCTACGAATACGACTACCGGTACCGGCCTCGACCCTACTCCCGTTACGAGGAGCGCTACGAGGGGCCCTACGCCGGTCCCCCGCGGCCGCCGGCGGATATCGCAGACCTGCCGCCGGACTATCGCGGACCGGACTATTACGGCCATTCGCCCCGCTATGGCGCCGGGCCGTGCGCCGAAGGCGAGCCCTATTGGGACGGCTATCGCTGGATCCGCCCGCGCGCCTGCGACTAAGGGCATTGTCCGGCGAAGGGGGGCCGGGGGTCCCAGTTCGCCGGAGAACGTGCGCCTGCACGGGTAAGTTAATGCCCATTCCGGTCCCGCCGGGGCGGAATGGGCTTGGCCACGAGCGGGCCCTCCGCACTACTCTCAAGCCAGTACCCGACCCGGGGCCGCAGGGCCTCCGGACGCCGCGGTATCGGCGTTTGGCGATACCTTTGCGGGATTCGGCCACAGGAAGGGATGGTGATCCTGCTAAAGCCTTGAGGTTAAGGTTTTATTGCTATGCAAAAAGAATTTTGCTGCTATGCGGCAAGTCCCTATTTTCGCGCTGGAATACCACGTCTATATAGCTGTCGAACGCTTGATTCGGAGGTGATTTCCATGACAACCATTGCGCTCATCGCGTCGGGCCTTAACAACTCCAGGCTGCTCGGCTGGCTGGCCGGTGTCGGCCGCCGGTTCACCGACTTCTTCGCCGGGATTGAGGAAGCCCGCGAGCTCGCCACCCGCTACGAACGGCTGTCGCGGCTGTCCGATGCGGAACTCGGCCAGCTCGGACTGGAGCGCGGCGACATTCCGCGCGTCGTGATCTTCGGCAAGGCCTGAGGCCACACCGCAGTTTTCGTCGAGTCCCTACCCTGTCGCAAAGGCGGTCCGGCTCAGCCGGCCGCCTTTTCTCTTTTGCGAGGTCGCCTTCTTTTGGGAGGTCGTCTTCGTTGGTTCGGCTTAGCTTGCGGCTGCGGCTCAGCACCGCTTGGCTTGGCTTTGAAGGACGGGTCCGCGATCGCGGCTTGCTTTGTCCGGCCGTTCCTCTCCCGTGCCGACGAGGGTCGTTTTCGCCAGGCGCCTCCGCCCAGACGCCCCTCCTCCGATAGGGCGCTGTCGCGCGACGTCGCGGCGGCGCGCCGCCCGCCTTCATCGCGGCGTAGCGCTGATCCGCCGAATCGACGGGCGACGGCCCGTGCGAGGACAGAACCGTTGCGCCGCCTGTGTGTTGCTCTGCGGAAATTCGCGCTTTGCAAAGCACGGGCGCGTTTGTTATACGCGCCGGACTGACGTGCACCGTTCGGACGTCGTCGTTCCCCGGTAGCTCAGTGGTAGAGCAACCGGCTGTTAACCGGTTGGTCGCTGGTTCGAATCCGGCCCGGGGAGCCACATAGGTCCGCATTTCTGTCGGTACTGCCGCGAGCATGCCGGCTGAAAGTAAAATGCTGCTTTTCTCTCCACAACATTCCGCACCCGTCCGACTCATTCTGCCACAAGCCGTTCGAGTACCGCATCGCTGCGGATATGTTGATCGTCGGGCGGCTTACACCGCTACTTTGAAAATTGCGCGTCGACGTAACCGACGATCCGCGCATCCGAATTAGATGTGGTTGGTCGCGTCCCCAGCATGTGCAGATAAGACTGCCCTTCTCGACCGCGGAGCATCTCGGCAAGCTTAGTATCGGCAACTATCTCGCCAACAGAACGAGTACGGAGCGGCGTAGCACGACCTGGGCGAATGAGCTCCGCAACTGAAGATCAAGTCATGTTGAATTTTAGCCGAGAGCACATCAACAACGACGAAGCCCTCGGCGCACGTTCAGTTCGAGATTTTGAGGTTGATCCGGCGGACGATATCACCCCAGTGCGCGATCTGCTCGTCCTCGAGTTTCTTCACATCATCCGGTGAACCTGTTCGCAACACCAAATATTCGCGCTCTAATTGCGCTTGCACGTCCGGCATCTTGAAGATCTCGACAGCCTGCTTGTTGAGATAA
Source organism: uncultured Hyphomicrobiales bacterium (assembly GCA_964449645.1). Taxonomy (GTDB): domain Bacteria; phylum Pseudomonadota; class Alphaproteobacteria; order Rhizobiales; family Xanthobacteraceae; genus CAYVBN01. The sequence goes on along the minus strand of CAYVBN010000590.1, from coordinate 8,701 downwards.
TCAATCACCTTGCCTGGGGTCTTCGCTGGCGCAAACAGCGCAACCCAGAAGGCGCTTTGAATGTTCTCAACCCCGGCCTCGGCCATTGTTGGAACGCCCGGGAGCGCTGCGACCCGCGTATCTGCCACAACGCCGAGCGCGCGGAGCGTTCCGTCCTTCACGAGTTCGACCAGATTGGCACGAAGGGTGTCATATAACATATCGACCTGACTGCCCAGGATCGCGTTGAGTGCAGGAGCCGATCCAGCATATGGCACGTGGATAAGATCGATACCGGTCATGAGCGCGAATTGCCGGGTGGCCATATCGCCGGTGCTGGCAAGGCCCCCCGAGGCGTAAGTCAGCGTTTTCGGCTTGGCTCTGGCCATCGCAACCAGATCCTGGATCGATTTCGCCGGCAGATCCTTGCGCACCAGGAGTATGGTCGGACTCGAGCCGAACAATGCGACAGGTGCAAGATCCTTGGGTGAATAGCTGATCTTGGGATTTACCAGGGGCATTGTGACGATTGCCGGACTCCCGGAGACCAGCAGCGTGTATCCATCTGGATTGGACTTGGCGACGTTGTCGGCGCCGATGGCTCCGGCCGCCCCAGGCCTATTGTCGATCACGACAGACTGCCCTGTCCGTTCTTGCAGTTTCTGCGCGAACACCCGCCCTAAGAAATCAGTCGTAGCACCCGCCGAGGAGTTGACCACAATACGGATCGTCTTTGACGGATACTCTTGCGCCGACGCCGGCAACGATATAGCGGCGATCAACACCGCAAGACCAATGCTTCCCGCGATCGCGCCTTGTAATTTCGTTCGAACTCGCTGCAGCAATTTTCCTCCCTCCCTTGTCATGTGCGACGTGCGAAAATCCTGACGTTGAGCCAAAGCGCAAGCATGAAGACGACGTCTTCGATCACAGCGATATAGCCACCGCTTGCCTCCGAAGAAATTGTAGAGGCCACCCATTTTGGCCATGACAGCCTCCCCCTTTGTCCTATTTGGATGTTCGGCATTTCAGCTCCGCGATGTCACGCAGAGCTGAATCCCATGAGTGAGGCTTGAGGTCCCGCTCGGACTTCACGCCCACCCCTTCGGTTCGCGCTCTAAGATCTTTAGGGATCGCAATACTTTCTCAATCCCTTTGATTTCATCGGGAGAGAGGCGTCGGATTGGCGAACGCACATCGCCAACGGGCCGCCCCATTAGCGCCATGGCATGCTTGATCCCGCCCGGATAGCACTGCTGAATTGATTCAAGCAGTTCGTGCATATCGAATTGAAGCTTCCGAGCAAGGGAGATGTCGCCGGAAGCGCAAGCATCGTAAAGACCGTGAGTTAGTCGGGGCGCCACTTCTCCAGCCGCCGAGAAACTGCCGCTACCGCCGACAGGCACAGACGTCAGCAGATACTCGACGCCCGTGTAGATACCGAGTGTTGGAATTTCACGCGCAACCTGGCAGGCGCGTGTAAAGTCAACCATGTTGAACGTCGCGTCCTTCACTCCAACCAGTTGCGGAACCGCTTCGATCATTCGTCGCAAAAACGCTGGACCAACGTTAGTGCCTGTTGCTCCCGGGCTATTGTACAAGATGACCATTCCGCCGTGGGCCTTTGCAGCGCGCGCGACGTGAACAATGACATCAGCCGGTTCTGGTTTCCAGTAGTACGGAGTGAGCACCACGATTCCGTCCGCACCGATTTGCGCTGCGTGCTTCGCGTAGTCACAGGTTATGTCGGTGCCAGCACTTGAAACGTTAATGAAAGTCGGCACCTTGCCGTTAGCCGTTTTGACGACGATCTTCGCGCACTCTTTGTATTCATTTTCGCGAAGATTGAGGGACTCGCCATAATGCATCGGATAGGCGAGCGTCTTAGCTCCGTTCGCGAGTAGAAAAAGGACCTGTTTCTCGAATGTCGCGTAGTCAACATCACCGTCCTTAGTGAACGGAGTGACCATCGTGTTGATGATGCCCTCAATGGTTGCCATTCTTTTCTGATCCCGTGAACAATTTGATGGAGATGGAAAGACCTGAGGAGATGCCCGGCAACCGACGCCAGACATCTCCATCGGCCGACTGGCCAACTATTTTGGAGTTGCAGCAAATTGTTGCGCGACCCAAGGCATGACGACGTTTGCGAAAATGTAGGGGTCTTTCACGGTGTCCGACCGAGCCATTGTCACACCGGTTGGATTTATCCACGCAGATTTCGGACTGCCGTGAGTCAGGAGGAGAATGGTGTCGCTAAACGGCACCTGCGTGTCGAGGTACCCACCGATGACCAACATAGGAGCCGTTGGCTTATCGAGAAGCCCCTCAAGAGATAGGCCCGGCAACACTTGCAAAGCGGCTTCGATATCCTTCACGCCAAGCATGTGCAGCCGTGAGGGAATATATCCGAACAGATTTTCTCTGTTAGTTTTCAGAGCAGGCTCTATCCATGCTCGTTGAAAGTACCCATGCACCGGCGGACTCTGTACAACCGACCCACGGATACGCGTAGGTTCCGCATAGGCGGCACGCGCCGCCCAATGACTACCCCAGCTTTCACCGCGGATAATGATGCGGTCGCCATCGAGGTCGGGGCGGGTTTTGATGTAGTCGATGATGCGTGAGTATATCCGCTCGGAACCCGGGCGTGCGGGCACCGGAGAATCTCCCGCCCCAGGCATGTCAACGGTTATCGAAGCGATCCCGAAATCAAGAAAAGGCCGTGTGCGGATCGCCATGTAGTCACGGAACATATCTGTGCCTGAAATGCTGATCACGACGGGAGGCTTCGCAGTGCCCGGGGGCTTTTGCAGCAACACAGGGATTTCTTTGCCTTCAAAAGGAATTCCAATGGGCTCCATCTTGGGATTGACCAAGACGCCATATGCATCGAATGCCGCCCAGGCCTTGTGATGACTTTCCTGCTTTTTCGGTGAACTGGCCACCGGCCATCGGCCGAACGAATACAGGTGCCACGCAGCGAGGTAGTCTGCCGCCGCTTTCGCCGGCTCACTCTTTTCTGCAGTCTTCGCGCGCTTGAAATATCGATCGCCAATATCGATCCACGCGGCACCCCACTCATCAGGATCCAAACTGTTAATCTGCGCCAGCGCGTCGCGCGCGTCCTCAGGCTTGATGCCAAAGACCGGATAAACACCGATATCCGCCCGCCGTTGCGTCTCGGCTTTCAACTCAGGCCAAGTGCGCTCGGGTGCGAGCCGGGCGAGCGCCGGAGAAGAAGTACACGCTGCGGCAACTGTCGCCGCAGCGGTTGCAGGCGTCAGCTTCATTGCAGCCTCCTCTTCGCAAATCTTTTCCACTTCATTTGAAGTTTAAATGGCTTTCATAAATATCGCACACTGGAATGACGGCAATTTCTGCCGCCATTGCTCACCTCATAAAATTTCATGCGGAATGCATCGGCTCTAACTCGAGCCGGTGCAGCTCACGACAGCTTCCCGGATAAGCTGGATATTTGGGTAGTGAAGCGACACGCTCTAGGCGCGTTTATCACCATGGCGAAATTGGCCGTACCGCTGAGCTTTCATACGGTCAGTACGCGCGCCGACCGCGCAGGCCGATTTCAGATGCCTGACCACGGGGGATTCCAAACGCTGTTCACCAAGTGGTCGGCTAATATCTAAGATTGAGTAGTCTATGTTTGCGAGAGTATCCGGCGAGCAGTTACAGAGGACGCTCCCAATGTGTGAACGCAGCTCGACAAACAGATGATTCCAGGCTGAAACGACACTCTGCTCGATGCAATAAACTATATATCTATGATCAATCTCAAAACTGAATTTCCTGACATAACCAGCCTGAACCGAGTCGTTCAGCAACGCGCGCAGTGTCCGCTCCGATACATTTATCCGGGGCCGTAAAGCGCCAAATGGCCATCCACCGACTCGACCTGCCGCGGGCTTTTGATAGGCAGCGTTCAGCAGGAGGAGTAGCAACTCAAATCCACCTGCTCGAGCTAAGAAAAAAGATATCGGTCGCAATTCACGTCTTTTGACTGACGATCCTTGTCTGACAAACTCGCTCATAAACATCAGCGCTTGCACAAAGTCTGCGGGGCTAGAAAGACAAAGCACCGATGATGTGTGTTGACGTGCCTTCGAGCTTAGGCCCGTCAGAGCCTCACGCTTGCGTCGATTTGAGGCCACCTTGCGCTCCAAGAACAAAACGAAGCGGCGCTACAACCTGGTCGTTAGTAAGTCTACGCCCTCTTAGTGCCGCTAGTGTCGATATACTGGCCGGAAACTTCGTCGATCCGAACCGGATCGGGCACGTCGTAGTGCTTCAACCACCACTCCGAGACTTCCTTCGCTGTTGCGAACCAAACGCCTTCGTGTGACTTCATGTACTCGTATATGCGCTCCACATATACCGATCTGTGCGCGCGCCCCATTATGAGTGGATGTTGCTGAAATGCAAACATTCTGGGTGATTTGGCAGACTCGGCGTACAAGACGTCAAACTCATCCTTCCATATTTGAAACAGTGCGGATGGCGCTTGGCGCGGCGCAGGGAATCCCCCATATTCCTGCCTCGGCGTCCCATAGAGGAACGGAAAATCGTCAGTAGAAAACGTGTATGGAATCTCGACCAGCTTTTTGTCACCTACGTCTAGGATATACGGCAGGTCGTAATTAAGAAAATTGCTATCCCAGATAAATCCCTCATCGACCATAATTTTAAGTGTGTTGCGACTAGGTTGTACTATTGGGCACCGCCAACCGACGATGCGTTCTCCTGTAATCCGCTTGATTGCATCGACCGTCTTTCGGATTTCCTGAACTTCTTCATCGAAAGACAACTGGAATTGTGGGCGATGCGTGTAAGTGTGGCCGCCAATCTCGTGACCGCGTTCGACGATCGCGCGAACAGACTCAGGATAACGCTCGGCGGTTATGCCGCACACGTTGATCGTCGCTTTGATTTCCTGCCTGTCGAGAATGTCCAACAGACGCCAGATGGCTACGCGGCCGCCATACGACGCTTCGGTAATCTGGCTGTAATTCGGCGTGCCGCCTGGAAATGCCCACTCACCAACTTCAGCCTGATAATCGAATAAGGTAAGCACAGCGATCCGCGCATCCCCCGGCCATCGAATAGGTTCTTTTGGCAGCCGCTCGGTAATGCTGTCCCAGTATCGCATAGGCCCCTCGTTTTCGCTTACCGCAGGAACATGCTTTTTAGGATCGGCCATTGGCAATGGAAGAAACAACGAAGCATTGCAGGCAAACTTTGCCGCCATTTTGGAGGTGAGACGACGATCTTCTGACCAAGAACCCAGGAGCTTTTGCAATATTCGGGGCCACAGGAGTAAGGACTCCTCAGGTTCGCTTCGTTGAGCGCGACGGTTCAGCGGTCATTAGAGCATATGGTACCCCGCTTCCGCCCCAGTACTCCGTCAGCCCCACAGGGCCAATTTCTTAGGCTCCGCAGCTACAATCTAAGCAACATTTTGATTTCTGCTGTTTGGAAATTTGCGCCCATTTTGCGCCTAAGCAACTCTTTGTGAGAGAATGTTCTATACTCGCCAAAAGACGACGCGTCGTTTAGTAGCAATCCGCCTCGGCTCTGTTGGTACCGTCACCTTGCCTTTTCACGGCGACGCTATGTAGATCAAAGACATAGCCTCCCAGTTCGATCCGGTCCGGGAACCAAACTCACCCTGCCGAAATTCTCGTGGCGCGTTGCGCGCTGACCTCCCGTCACGGTTCCGCTCTGAAGCTTGTTCCCGCTCATGCCGCTCCGATGCGGGAACCGGGTGCATAGGCTGCCGTTAGCATGCCGGGAGATGGGCTCGCACCAACAGGAGCGCACTGTGGCGACGCAAGCCGAATCCGATCCCCGCCACCACACGCGACGAATGCAGGCCCGCCTGCAAGAGACGATCGATCGGCCTGCGGGCTGATATCGAGAGGGTCGACGAGCCCCAGATCAAGGCCGTGTTCGAGACGTCCGCCGAAGTGCTCGGCGGTCTGAAAAAGGCGTTTGGGGATTACGAGCGCAAAAACGAAAGCGTTTGGTGAACGTAGCAGCGGCCTTTCACGAGAGGTGAACCATGCCGAACGAAGTCGACTCCGACCGGCGGAGGCTTGTCTATGCCGCGGGCCTCGCCACCACAGGGCTCGTCCTGCCGCTAACGCCTGTTTTTGCGGCCGAACAGAATTCCGGGCAAAAAGACAAAGACGAGGACGTGACACCGCCCGAAGACCTGATGCGCGAGCACGGCGTGCTCGACAGGGTCCTTCTGATTTACGAGGCGGGCCTGCGGAAGTATGCAAATAATGAAGATTTCGACCCGGCATTCATTATCGACTCCGCTCGGATCGTTCGCGAGTTCATCGAGGACTATCATGAAAAATCCGAGGAAGAGGCCGTATTTCCTCGCTTCAAGAAAGCCGGAACGCTTGTCGGTCTCGTAGACACGCTGCTCGAGCAGCATCAAGCCGGACGGCGCGTCACGGATGTGGTCCTGCGCGAGGCTCCCAACAGTCGAGATAACGAGGGCGCGCGGCGGCAAACAGTGGCGGCCATTCAGTCCTTCATCACGATGTACCGACCGCACGCCGCCCGAGAAGACACTGCGCTGTTCCCCAAGCTACGCGGCCTCGTTTCGGAGCACGAATACGACGCCATGGCCGAGGACTTCGAGAAAAAGGAGCACCAGCTGTTCGGCGAGGACGGATTTGAGAAGATGGTCGATCGTGTGGCGAGGCTCGAACAGGGGATCGGCATTTTCGATCTCAGGCAGTTCACACCGAAGAGCTAGCCGTTCGGTCCGGCCAACCGAGCTTGGAGCAGTCGGCCGGACGCGACTCGCGAGAGCAATTGTTCCGGCCGGTCCGCCGGAGAAGGAGTGAAGAAGATTATTGCCCCGCCGGCACCGCGCCCTTCAGGCCCGCGCGCTCCATCGCGTCTTTGACCAAGCCGGACGACAACGCCTGCTCGGTGAAGTCCTTGATGAGCGCCGCGCCCTGCTCCCGCCCATGCGGGAACGCAATGGCATGCCGCTCCTCGCCCCAGCGCTCGGGCAGCACGCGCGCGCCCGGCACCTTCTCGGCCATCTCGAACAGCGTGGCCTTGTTGGTCGCGAACGCATCGATCTTGCCGGAGGCGAGCATCTCGGCACCGGCCCCGACCGTGGTGGCACGCACGACTTCGGCGTTCTTCAGCTCCCGCGACAACGTCGCGTCCGACGTGCTGTGGGCCGTGACGCCGATGCGGCGGCCCTTCTGGTCGACATTGGCGGGCGATTTGATCGGCGAGTTCGCCGAGACCAGATAGCCGAGCTCGATCAGCAGATAGGGCGGCCCGAAGTTCATTTCCTTCTGGCGCGCCGGCGATGCATTCGTGAACGCGACATCGGCGTTGCCGGCCTTCACGGCGGCCAGGACATCCGCGTTCTTCGGGTAGACGACCGGGTCGTAGGGGACGCCGAGCCGTGCCGCGAGCGCCTTCCCGAGCTCGTAGCCGACGCCGCGCGGCTCGCTCTCTTTCGGATCGAGGATCGAGGTCGGCGTTCCGGGATAAAGGGCCGCTCGCAGCTTGCCGCTCGGCGCCAACACCTGGCGCAGATCGGAGTCGGCCGCCATCGCCGAGGCGGCGAACAGCAACAGCGCGACGAAGGCCGACGCGACCGCATATCCCGTTCGAGCTTGCATTGGCCACTCCTCCCCTGTTGCTGAATCTTTTCTGGCAGGCCGGATTGGCGAGCCCTGGTCTCGTCTCGGCCAATCGATATGTCGGATGTCCGCCATTCACAACGTGAATGATGCCCGTCGAGATGCTGGCGCATTCAGGATCAGCGCGCCCGCGTTGCGCCGGTGTCCTCGACAGGACGGCTTGCCGCCTGGCCGTTCTCGTACCAGCCCTTGGACCGGTTCACGATCCAGACGACCGACAACATCACGGGCACTTCGATCAGCACGCCGACAACCGTCGCCAGCGCCGCGCCCGACTGGAACCCGAACAGGCTGATCGCCGCCGCCACCGCGAGTTCGAAGAAATTGGACGCACCGATCAGCGCCGACGGTCCGGCCACGCAGTGCTGCTCGCCGGACGCCCGATTGAGCAGATAAGCCAGCCCGGCATTGAAGTAGACCTGGATCAGGATCGGCAGCGCGAGGAGCGCGATCACGAGCGGCTGCGCCAGGATCTGCTCGCCCTGGAAGCCGAACAGAAGCACGAGCGTCGCGAGCAAGGCGATCACCGAGACCGGCTGCAGGCGATCCAGAAATCCTTTCAGCGCCCCTGCCCCACCCGCCGCGAGCAGTCGCCGGCGCAGGATTTGCGCTGCGATCACCGGGACGACGATATAGAGCACGACCGACAGAACCAGCGTGTCCCAGGGTACGACAATGGCCGAGAGCCCGAGCAGCAGGCCGACGGTTGGCGCGAAGGCGAACACCATGATGGTGTCGTTGAGCGCCACTTGGCTCAGCGTGAAGTGCGGCTCGCCCTTCGTCAGGTTCGACCAGACGAACACCATGGCCGTGCAGGGCGCGGCCGCCAGGATGATGAGCCCGGCAATGTAGCTTTCGATCTGCTCCGCCGGCAGATAAGGCCGGAACAGATAGCCGATGAAGAACCACCCGAGCGCCGCCATGGAGAACGGCTTTACCGCCCAGTTGACGAAGAGCGTCACGCCGATCCCACGCCAATGGCTTCTCACCTGACCGAGCGCAGCGAAATCGATCTTGATCAG
>CAYVBN010000589.1:0-2740 GCA_964449645.1 uncultured Hyphomicrobiales bacterium | reverse complement strand
GGCCGAGGCCGTCATGACGCACGATCGCGCGGCCCTGCGCAGCCGTGCGCCGTCGTTCTTCGACGAGCACGCGATCGAGACGGAGCACGCCGGCGAGCGCGTGGTCACGACCACGCGGCTGCCGATCTTCGGTCCAGACGGCGAGCCCCAGTATCTCGTCACGGTCATCCACGACGTGACCGAGCGCAAACGGGCCGAAGCCCGCATCGCGCATCTCGCGCGTCACGACACGCTCACCGATCTGCCCAACCGCACCGCCTTCAACGAGCATTTCGCGGGTGTGTCCGAGCGGGCCCATAAGCGCGGCGAGGGCTTTGCGGTGATGTGCCTCGACCTCGATCGCTTCAACGAGATCAACGACGTCTTCGGCCACGAGGTCGGCGACGCGCTGCTGCGGGCCCTGGCGGTCCGGCTGCAGGCGGCGGCCGCGCCGGCGTTCCTGGCGCGCACCGGCGGCGACGAGTTCGTCGCGGTGCTGGCGGACAACCCGACCCCGGACACTGCCGCGCAGGTCGGCGAGCGCCTGCTCGCCGCCGTCGCCGAGGAGTTCGATGTCGACGGGCACAAGCTGCGCGTCGGCCTGAGCATCGGCATCGCCATGTTCCCGCACGACGGCCACGAAGCCGGCCTGGTGCTTGGCAACGCGGATGCCGCGCTCTATCGCGTCAAGCAGGAGGGCCGCGGTTCGGTGCGCTTCTTCGAGGCCGACATGGACAAGCAGTTGCGCGACCGTCGCGCGCTCGTCCAGGATCTCCGCTCGGCGGTCGAGCGGAACGAGCTGGCGATCCATTATCAGCCGCTGGCGCTCATGGATGGCACGGTCGTCGGGTTCGAGGCGCTGGTGCGCTGGAATCATCCGACGCGCGGTCTGGTGCCACCCGACGTGTTCATTCCGGTCGCCGAGGAGAGCGGGCTCATTCTGCCGGTCGGCGAGTGGATCTTGCGCGCGGTGTGTCGCGAGGCGGCGTCATGGCCGAAACCGCTCAACGTCGCGGTCAACCTGTCACCGGTCCAGTTCCGCCACGGCGATCTTCCCGGGCTCGTGCATTCGGTGCTGCTGGAGACCGGATTGTCGCCCGATCGGCTCGAGCTGGAGATCACCGAGGGCGTGCTGATCGACGACCTCGGCCGCGCCCTGTCGATCCTGCGCCGCCTCAAGGTGCTCGGCGTGCGCATCGCCATGGACGATTTCGGCACCGGCTATTCGTCGCTCTCGAACCTGCAGTCGTTTCCCTTCGACAAGATCAAGATCGATCGCTCGTTCATCTCCAACCTGGAGACAAACCCGCAGTCGGCCACCATCGTGCGCGCCGTCATCGGGCTCGGGCGCGGGCTCGACCTGCCGGTGGTCGCCGAAGGCGTCGAGACCTCCGAACAGCTCGCGTTCCTGTCGGCCGAATCCTGCACCGAGGTGCAGGGTTATCTGATCGGGCGTCCGCAGCCGATCGATTCCTATGCAGAGTTCGTCGGCCGCCGGCCGGGGTCCGGCGAGACGCCAGCGCGGCGGTCTCCGGGGCGACGGAAGGCGGGGTGAGACGATTTTACGGATGGTCTCAACCTGACGGTCTCAGCGCGGGCATCGCAACCGGCCACTCACGCCGCCTCTCGCACCTGGTCGGCGAGCGCCCGGTAGGACAAAGCTTCGGCGAGATGCACGCGGCCGATCTTCTCGGCGCCGTCGAGATCCGCGAGCGTGCGCGCGACGCGCAGCACCCGGTGATAACCGCGCGCCGAGAGCCGCATGGCGTCGGCCGCGTCGCGCAGCAGCGCGAGCCCGGCACTGTCGGGCTTGGCGACCTCTTCCAGCACCGGTCCGTTCGCCTCGGCATTGGTGCGCACGTTGCTCGCGCCGAGCGCCGCATAGCGCTTGCTCTGCATCGAGCGGGCGCGTGCCACGCGCGCGGCGACGTCGCGGCTGCCTTCGGTGGGGGCGGGCAGGATCAGATCGGCGGCCGTCACGGCCGGCACCTCGATGTGCAGGTCGATGCGGTCGAGCAGCGGGCCCGAGAGGCGTCCCTGGTATTCGGCCGCGCAGCGCACGTTCTGCCCGCGCTTGCACGAAAAGCCCGGCTCGGTCGCGCGCCCGCAGCGGCACGGGTTCATGGCGGCGATCAGCATGAAACGGGCCGGATAGGTGACGCGGTGATTGGCGCGTGCGATCGCCACCTCGCGCGTCTCCATCGGCTGGCGCAGCGCGTCGAGCGTACGCGGCTCGAACTCGGGGAATTCGTCGAGAAACAGCACGCCGTTGTGGGCGAGCGAGACTTCGCCGGGGCGTGCCCGCAGGCCGCCGCCGACCAGCGCCGGCATGCTGGCCGAATGATGCGGGGCGCGGAACGGACGGCGGTTGGTGAGCGCGCCGCCCTCGAGTTCTCCGGCAACGGCCGCGATCATCGAGACTTCGAGCAGCTCGGTCGGCGAGAGCGGCGGCAGGATCGACGGCAGCCGCGCGGCGAGCATCGATTTTCCCGCGCCCGGCGGGCCGATCATCAGCAGGTTGTGGCCGCCCGCGGCCGCGACCTCGAGCGCGCGCTTGGCGCTCTCCTGGCCCTTGATGTCGCGCAGATCCGCGCCCAGCTCCTCGACCTCGCGGATGCGCGGCTGCGGCCGCGAGAGCACCTGCGTGCCCTTGAAATGGTTGGCGAGCTGGATGAGCGAAGAGGCGGCCACGATCTCCATCTCGGGGCTCGCCCAGGCGGCCTCCGGCCCGCAGACGCCGGGGCAGATCAGGCCCTCGCCG
>CAYVBN010000588.1:0-2539 GCA_964449645.1 uncultured Hyphomicrobiales bacterium | reverse complement strand
GACCGGCGAGTTGCAGAAACAGCTCCAAGGCCGAGTTGGGCAGTGCGTGCTCACGAGCCCAGGCTCCGCCTGCTATGCGGGCCTCGAAGCCGAGGAAACGCTCAAGCTCGGCAACGCGCTCCGTTATTTCGGCGACGGCTGGCAGATCTCGAAGCGCTTCGGCGGCAAGCGATATTGGCGCATTCCGGTCATGGACGGCGAGTTCGTCATCGAGGCGACGACCGGCCTGACCAAGCAGGCGGTCGGCGGCGGCAACCTGATCGTTATGGGGACGACCGGGTGCGCAACGCTCGCAGCAACCGAAGCCGCCGTCGATGCCATGAATGCGGTTCCGGACGTCACCATGCCGTTCCCGGGCGGGATCGCGCGCTCGGGATCGAAGGTCGGGGCGAAATACAAGGGCATGAGCGCGTCGACCAACGACGCCTACTGCCCGACCTTGCGTGGCGCCGTGAAAAGCGCACTCGATCCCGATATCGGCTCAGTCCTGGAGATCGTCATCGACGGCCTCACGCCGCAGGCGGTTGCGGACGCCATGCGCGCCGGCATCGCGGCCATCGTCAGGCTCGGCCCGAGCAAAGGTGCGGTGCGGATCGGCGCGGGCAACTACGGAGGCAAGCTCGGCCCGCATCACTTCCACCTCAAGGAGCTTCTGCGGTGAAGCCGCTCGTGCTGACGCTGCGCGCCCGGCCGGAGCAACGGCTCGATCTGTCGCCGATCGTTCCGCATCTCCTGGCCGGAAAATCCGCCGCCGACATCGCGGCTCTTGCCGTCAACACCACACGCCAGCTGCTCTCCGTCGGCGACGTGTTCCGCGTCCGGATGGGCGATCCGCGTCAGATCCGTATCGAAGGCGGCTGCGATCGACTCGATCTGATCGGTCACGCGATGCGCGACGGTGAAATTCTCGTCGAGGGCGACGCCGGTTGCCAGGCCGGACGCCTGATGCAGGGCGGACGCTTGGTGATTTCGGGCCACGCGGGGCCGTGGGCCGCTTCCGGCATGAAGGGCGGTTATCTGGAGATCGGCGCCGATGCAGGCGAGCGGCTGGGCGGTCCGCTCGCAGGCGAAATGGCCGGCATGCGCGGCGGGGTCGTTGTGGTCCGGGGCGATGCCGGCGCGCGCGCCGGCGACCGCATGCGGCGCGGCACGATCGTGATCGAGGGCCGGGCAGGAGCCTATGCGGGCAGCCGCATGATCGCCGGCTCGCTCATCGTCCGCGGCGCGGCCGGTGCGCTGCCGGGCTATCTCATGCGGCGCGGCACGATCGTGCTCGGAGCGGGATCGGCTGCGGTTCCGCCGACATTCCTCGATTGCGGCCTGCACGAGCTTGTCGCCATGCGGCTGATGGCGCGCTTTGTCGAACCGTTGAGCAAGCCGGCCGCTGCCGTATTCCGCGGCCCGTTGCGGCGCCTGGCCGGCGACATGGCGGTGCTTGGCAAGGGCGAAATCCTCGTGGCGGAAAAAGGGGGCTGAAAGGGCCGGGGCAGGATGCTTTTCTTCGCACTGTCGTCCTGCTCTATCTCTTTGATTCGGGCATGATCTTGTCCAAGAACCGGCATCTGCTTTTCGGGATCATGCCCGGGAATAACGCGTTCGCGCCCGCTTTTGCGGATAATGCCACGGCGAACCGAATTTGCCGGATCGGTGTTAGTATCGGAGCCGGCAACTCGGCGCGTGGGCGGAGCCCGACCGGAGTTCGACAATGGGTCTCATCGAGATTGTCCTGACCGTCTGCGCCCTGGCGCAACCAACCCTCTGCGAGGACGAGCACCTCGAATTCGCCGCAGCCGGCTCGCTCCGGCAGTGCGCCATGGCGGCTCCGCCCTATATCGCCCACTGGATCGGCGAACACCCGAAATGGGCCGCCGTACGGTGGCGGTGCGATTACCCGGGTCGGGGCGGAAAGCCGATATGATGGACCCTGCGTTGCGTGGCAAACGCGACGCGTTTCTCGAAAATATCGGTACGCGCCCTCTGATCATGGGCGTCCTCAACGTGACGCCCGATTCATTCTCGGACGGCGGGCTGTTTCAGGACGTGCCTGCGGCCGTCATGCAAGCGCAAAGCATGGCTGCGGCAGGGTGCGACATCGTCGATGTCGGCGGGGAATCGACGCGTCCGGGCGCCGTGCCGGTGTCCGCCGCCGACGAACTTGCCCGCATCGAGCCCGTTCTCGAAGAACTGGCAACGTCGTTGAACGTGCCGGTCTCGGTCGACACTTACAAGGCGGAGGTCGCCGCGCGCGCGGCGCGCATGGGCGCGGTGCTGGTCAACGACGTCTGGGGCCTGCAGAAGGACCCGGCGATGGCCGACACGATCGCCGAGACGGAGTGCGCGCTCGTCATCATGCACAACCGCGTTGCGCGCGATGAAGCGGTCGACATTCTCGCCGACATCCGCCGCTTCTTCGACCGCTCGCTCGCGCTCGCGGAGAAGGCCGGCAGTCCGCGGGGCCGCATCAGTCTCGATCCCGGCATCGGCTTCGGCAAAACGTCGCGGCAGAATCTCGCGGCGGTTGCCGGCCTCGCGGCGCTCC
>CAYVBN010000587.1:0-2597 GCA_964449645.1 uncultured Hyphomicrobiales bacterium | reverse complement strand
TCAATCCCGCACGGCGGACGGCACCTGCAGCAACCGTCCGCACTCAACCTATCCGGTCACTCGCGTCGCGATGTTGACAATCGGGAAATTAGTGCAATCGGGTAGCGTCAGAGTAAACGCGCAAGCGGGCTTCTCGGCTCGAGCGACGTGACCGGGGCCGAATCGGCCTCTTGTTCAACCTTTTCCTCCTCGACCGGCAAGTGACGGGTACGAAAGGCGCAATCCGCCGCTTCGATGGTCGTGCACGCAGAGACGAAATAGGTCTCGGCCTTCTCGGATAACGGATACTTCGTGCCCAGTTCGATAACGACCTTCTTTCCGACCGCCTCGGGAAATACCTCACGCAGCTCGCCACTTTCGACCTGGCGGAGATAAGCGCCGAACTTCCAAAAGCTCGAAGTGAAACTCGTCATCGAGACAAGCGATACCTTCGTTCTCATCCCAACTAAATTGATCGGAAATAAGGAGGCGGACCTCACGACGCGCTGTGTCGAAGGCAATGAAGTCGATCTCGTCCGCTTCGTCGACTGCCATGAATGCCCCCCGCGCAATCACGATACCAAAATAGCACGAACGCCTAAGGCTTGCTCCGTTCTTACATAGCTATCCGCCCATCCAGGCGCCGGGGGCACTCAAGCCCGGCGGCCGCGCCGCGCGCGGCGTCGGCTGAGGAATGGCAAAACGCTTCATCATCACCGCGTAGCGCGTCGCGCTCATCAGGTCGTCGCGCTCTTTGACGATCTGACCGTCCTTGCGGTGATAGAGACGCTTCTCGGCGAACCACGCTTCGAGATGGCGGAAGACTTTGAACCGTTCAGTCCGCATGCGGTCGATCATTTCGATGACGCCGGCCTCGACACCGCTGCCGCCCTCCTCGAAGGTCGCGTGCTCGGGCAGCATGAACAGCCCCTGCGCCGCATACTGGGTCTTGAGCGCCTGGCCAGAGCCCTTGTCGTGCTGCAGGCCATCGTGCGGCCAGGCGCATGGAATCCACGCGCCCCAAGGCTTGATGGCGGCGGCGTGCACGATCGGCGTCGCCTGTGTCTCGCGATACGTCGCGATCACGTAGATGACGTCCGCATCGCGGTCCCACGCAAGCTGAACGGCCGCGAACGGATGCTCCCAGCCGAAATCAATCCCGACGATGCGCGCCCAGTGGCGCGGAATCTCGATCGCATCGCAGGCGATCTTGTCGTCCGCCACCGGGAACACCAGCCCCGAGCCGAGCGCCGGCAATCCGCGCGTGCGCGCCTCGCGCTCGTGCTCCGGATAGGCCGCCGCGATGGCGGCGCGCTCGACCTCGCTGTAGTGCTCGGCGTCGTCGAGCGTCATGCGTACCAGATGGCGGCTCACGACCGAGTCCCCTCACACAAAGCCATTGATCTGCTCTTCCAGGAACATCCGAACCACCTCCGACATGCCGAGCAGCGGCGTGAAGGTGAGCCAGACGATGCCACCCGTCGCATTCGTGCGGGTGAGGCCCTCACCATAGACATCGGGCGGCGGCTCCTCGTCGAACCAGACGGCATCGAGCGTATCGGCCTGCCACTTGGCGCGGCCCTGATCGTAAGATTTGAACCCGAGCGTCGATGTGCCGCCCGAGACATGGCGGACGCGAATGCCGTCGAGCGTGTCCGGTGCGCCGCGCCGGCGCGACCAGTCGATCAGATCGTCGCCCGGGATCATCCCGGTGCCCCAGCTCGCCTCGTCGCGCGGCTCCCCGATCAGCACCCGCTGCACGCCGTCGCGTGTCACCTCGAGCGTCTGCGACCCGGCCCAGGCGCGGACCGGATTGCGGAAGCGCCGGCCCGGCCACCACGCCGGATAACGGCCCGTGAGATGAAAGGCCATCTCGGCCGCGCCGCACCAGGTCTTCCCGACCTGGTTCGCCGCCATCAGCAGGCGCTCGCGATGATCCGCACCGGCGGCGTGGAACGCGAGTTGCTTCGGATAGGGGGTGTAACGGAAGAGTTGCCCGCGATCGTGCCGGCGCTTCTCAGCCTCGAGGAGAGTCTGGAGTTCCCGCAGCGCGTGCGGCGAAGCCGAGCACGTCGATGAGCGTCTGGATACGGTCTTTACGTTCGTCATCGGTCAACTCGTCCGGCCCGCCCTTGACGTCTTTCGGCAGCAGCGATGCGACCAGCTTGACGTAAGTCGTCGGGTCCTTCTCGCGGCACTGCGCGATTGCCTTCTTCCCATGCGCCTTGAAGTCCTCGCGCAAGATGGCAAGGAATTCGTCGCCGAGGGTGTCAGGACCAGCCACGGTCCGCTCAGCCGACGAGGAGTGGGTAACGCCTACATCGACGGTCCTGGCCGCTGCCTGGCCGGTCGCAGCGGCTCGTTTTGTTTTCGTCTTGGATACCGTTCGTCGTGAAGCAGCTTCCGATTTCGGTTTGGCGGCCGAAGATGTGAGGCTCAACACGCTCATTGTCCGTCCGCCTCCACCCGTTCACTCTGTCGTCGGCCGATGCGCCGCCCTCTGTTCGCCACCACGGGAACGATCAATCCCGACGATGTACCACGTTGTACGCCGATAAGCCCGGCAATCCGGGTCAACGTGATGGCGCAACGCGGCGCTCATCTCCGTCCCACGGCTT
>CAYVBN010000586.1:0-2381 GCA_964449645.1 uncultured Hyphomicrobiales bacterium | reverse complement strand
TCGGCATTGAGTATCGTCGCGCATTCGGACGACACCGAGTTCCTGCTCTTCGATCTGCCGTGAGCAACAACGGCGAGGGCCACGCCCTCGCGGTTAGCTAACGAATTGGTCTCCTCGAGCTGTCTCGAACCAGCACGGTCCGCAATGTCCGCTTTCGAATGCTGAGCGGACGTTGGGGAGCGCCAGCAAGCATTTCCAGAAGCAGTCATTTACCACATCCCCCTCGGCGTGCGGGTGCCGACCCTAGCCGCGAGAGCGATCACCGCCTCCGGCTTAAAAGGACTCGCAGAACGTTCGCTCACCGCCGTCGCCTGGAGAGATCGCGGCTCGAGGCCAGGACGACGGCAAGCGTCGGCCCGCGATCATTCCCTCAATGCTCGGACGAAGAGGACCGTCCCGCGAGAAGGGGAGCGTACGCGGCGAGCCTGCGGGATATGAACTCAGTGAAGAGCCGCACGCGCTTCGTCTTGCGTGTCTCCCCCTGCGTGAGAAGCCAGAGCGTTCCGTACATGTGCAGGTCGGTGCCCGGCACCCTCGCCAGTTCTGGGTCGGCATCTCCGACGAAGCACGGCAGTGTCGTGATCCCGAGCCCTTGCCGTACTGCAACGATCTGTGCCTCGGCGTCCGTGGTCCTGAACGGAACCCCCATGGTGCGAACCTCACCCTCGCGGGCCCAATCCGGAATTCCATGAATGCTTATGACGATCCACCGGATGGGATCGGACACGCCCGCACGCCACGCGGCTAGTCGATCACGGGACATGTAGACGCCGCCGAACAGCTCCGGTCCCTTCAGGCCGTGAAGATTGAGCGGCAGGGTTTTGCGGTCGTAGACGACGCGGATCGCGACGTCGGCCTGGCGGTTGGTGAGATTTGTCAGCTCGCCGGACGACAAGATGTCCATCTCGATCTCCGGATGCAGACGCGCGAAATCGGCGAAGTCCGGCATCAGCAAGTGTGTCGCGAGGGGCAGTGCCAACGTCACGCGCAGAAGCCCGCGCACGCTCTGGTCGCGTCCGAAGACGCGCGTCTCCAGCAGGTGCGACGACGCTTCCATCTGGTCCGCGAACTCGATGACCTCCTCGCCCGCGGCCGTCAGGCGGTAGCCCGAAGGCAGCTTTTCGAACATGTGCACCCCGAGGCGTTCCTCGAGCTGGGCGATGCGTCGCAGCACGGTCGAGTGGTTCACGCCGAGGCGCTCGGCGGCGGCCCGCACCGAGCCTCCGCGCGCGACGGCGAGAAAGTAGCGAACGTCATCCCAGTCGATCATGGTGCAATCCGGCACCGCGGGGGTGCGCCTTCCAAAGCCCGATCTAACCCATCGAACAGCAGTAACGTCGATTATCATAGCCATGTCGACGAGCGCGACCCCAATTCCGCGCGGCGGACACCGATCGTCGCGGCTGACGTCAATCGTTTAGCTGGATCGATTTCGCACCACCGATGTGCGCGCTTCCGCACTCAACGCCCGCCGCCGGCAAACCCATTTCCGGGATCGCGGGGAACATCCCCGATCAGCCAAAGACGGAGACGGAAGGAAAAGTCATGGGAAAGCTCGAGGGCAAGGTTGCAGTCATCACGGGTGGATCGAGCGGCATGGCGCTGGCGAGCGCCAAGCGGTTCGTTGAAGAAGGCGCCTATGTTTTCATTACGGGCCGGAGACAGGAGGCGCTCGACGAGGCCGTCAAGCTGATCGGCCGGAACGTGACCGGCGTGCGCGGCGACGCGTCCAATCTCGACGACCTCGACCGCCTGTTCGATGCGGTCAATCGGGAAAAGGGCAAGATCGACATTCTGTATGCGAGCGCCGGCACGGGCGAAGCCGTCCCACTGGGCGAGATTACCGAGCAGCATTTCGACGCGACCTTCGGCCTGAATGCGCGCGGTACGCTGTTTACGGTCCAGAAGGCGTTGCCGCTGTTCAACGATGGCGGATCGATCTTCATGACCGGGTCGGTTGCTTCGGTGAAGGGTTTTCCCGGTTACAGCGTCTATGCCGCGAGCAAGGCGGCGCTCCACGCATTCGCACGCGGGTGGCTCAACGAACTGAGGGGCAGGCATATCCGGGTGAACGTGCTGCACCCGGGGCCGATCGCCACACCGATGCAGGACCAAGTTCTCACCGAGGAGGCGAAGCGGATGTTCGAATCTCTGATCCCGCGGGGAAAGATGGATCGTCCTGAGGAAATTGCAGCGGTCGCGCTGTTTCTTGCTTCAAACGATTCGAGCTTCGTGAATGGGGTGGAGTTGTCCGTCGACGGCGGTCTGTCGGCAATTTGAAACCGGCGGATTTCGGTGAGTACATGATCGGCGAGTTACTCACCGAAATCCGATAGGTAACCAAAAATCCCGAGCGTAGCACTTTAGGCGCCAACGCACAG
>CAYVBN010000585.1:0-4890 GCA_964449645.1 uncultured Hyphomicrobiales bacterium | reverse complement strand
GTCGCGCGTGACCGGCTTCACCGAAGGCGGCAGGCTGATGTCGCTCAGATGGCGCGAATGGTTGATGTCGAGACCGGAGATATCGATGTCGAAGGATTCAGGGATCGCATCGGCCGGGCACTGCACCTCGACGGCGTGCGTCACGATGTTGATGGTGCCGCCGCGCTTGATGCCGGGCGACTGATCGGAGTTGCGCACGTGGATCGGAATGCGCACCCGGATGGTCGCGCCCACGCCGAGCCGCAGGAAATCGACGTGAATGGGGATGTCCTTGACCGGGTCCACCTGGAAATCGCGCGGCAGGACGCGGTGCTTCGTCCCGTCGACGTCGAGATCGTAGATCGTGGTGAGGAACCGTCCGGCGAAGATGCGCTGCTTCAGCTCGTTGAAGTCGAGCGAGATGGGCAGCGGGGGTTTGTTGTCGCCGTAGATCACACCGGGAACGCGGCCCTCGCGACGCACGGCCCGGGCGGCCCCCTTGCCGGCCCGCGGACGCGCCATCGCCTTGAGCTCCTTGACGCTCGTCATGGGAAAATCCTTGTCTGCTTGACGTGATGGCCGCTCGCGCGGCCGTTTCCGCGGCCGGCCTCCAGGGGTGCGTGCTGGCCGCGGCTGGCCGGGCTTATAGCCTCGCGCCTGCCGAATGACAAGGAACGGACGGGGACCGGGGCCCCTGTCGGGACCGGCGCAATGGCCGCCCGACGGGATCGCTAAACGATTGTGGGGCTTTGCGGAATTTCGCCCGGCGCGGCCTCCGAGGGGCTCTGCGGGCGTGCTTCGAGGGCCGCGATGCGGGCTTCGAGCGCGGCGATCCGCGCCATGGCGGCCTCGTTCTCCTCGCGCGCGATACGCGCCATTTCCTTCACCGCGTCGAACTCATCGCGCGAGACGACCTCGAGGTCGCGCAGGATGCGCTCGGCCTGCGTGCGGAACAGGGTGTCGAACTCGCGACGCACCCCCTGGGCCACCCCTGCGGCGTCGTTCATCAGGCGCGCCATCTCGTCGAAGAACCGGTTGGTGGTCTGGGTCATCGTGGGCCTCTACTCGGCTGTCGAGGTCGAGAATGGGCATGAACTTGCCCGGCCGCAAGAGTATCGGAGGCAGCATCGCAGGCGAGCCTCCCGCCGCCACAGCGCTTGACTTCGCCGGCTCGCTCGCCGCATGACCTCGGCCTGCGCCGCGGGAAGCCCGATGCCGTTCGCCGTCCTGCAATTCCCCGCTCTCGATCCCGTCTTGCTGCGGATCGGCCCGTTCGCCGTGCGCTGGTACGCGCTCGCCTACATCTTCGGTATCCTGATCGGCTGGCTCTACGCCCGCGCCCTCATCCGCAACGAGCGGCTGTGGGGCGGACCCGCTCCGATGACGGTCATCGACTACGACGACTTCATTCTGTGGGTGACGCTCGGCATCATCCTGGGCGGACGCATCGGCTACGTGCTGTTCTACAACCTGCCCTTCTTCATCGCGCACCCGGCCGAGATCATGCAGGTATGGAAGGGCGGCATGTCGTTTCACGGCGGCTTCATCGGCTGCGTGCTCGCCGTGCTGCTGTTCGCGCGCAGCCGCGGCGTTCCGGTGCTCTCGCTGGGCGACGTGACCTGCGCGGTCGGGCCGATCGGCCTCTTTCTCGGCCGGCTCGCCAACTTCGTGAACGGAGAACTGTGGGGCCGGCCGAGCGACCTGCCGTGGGCCATGGTGTTCCCGGGCGGCGGCCCCTTCCCGCGCCATCCGAGCCAGCTCTACGAGGCGCTGCTCGAAGGGCTCGTGCTCCTCGCCGTGCTCGCGCTCATCATCCGGCTCGGCGCGCTGCGGCGGCCCGGATTCGTCATCGGCAGTTTCGCGGTGGGCTACGCGCTTGCGCGCTCGTTCTGCGAGCTGTTCCGCGAGCCCGACCCCCAGCTCGGATTCCTCTGGGGTGGGCTGACGATGGGCATGCTGTTGTCGGTGCCGCTGCTGCTCGCCGGCCTCGCGTTCATCGCCGTCGCATTGCGGCGCAAACCGCTGCATGCGACGTGATGATACGCGGCCGCTCGCCCCTCGAAACCGAGATTCGCCGTCTGATCGCGGCGGCCGGGCCGATGCCGCTCGCCAAGTTCATGGCGCTGTCCCTCGCGCATCCCGAGCACGGCTACTACGCGACGCACGAGCCGTTCGGGGTCGCCGGCGATTTCACCACGGCGCCCGAGATCAGCCAGATGTTCGGCGAGATGATCGGCGTGTGGGCGGTCGCCACCTGGAAGGTGATGGGCTCGCCGCAGCGCGTGCGTCTCGTCGAGCTCGGCCCGGGCCGCGGCACGATGATGAGCGACGCGTTGCGCGCGGCCCGCGTGATGCCCGACTTCCGCCAGGCGATCGACGTCCATCTGGTCGAGACGAGCCCGCTGCTGCGCAATCGCCAGCACCAGACGCTCGAGGCGCTCGAGATCGACGCGCAGTGGCACGACGCGCTGACCGACGTGCCCGATGGACCCTCGATCATTCTCGCCAACGAGTTCTTCGACGCGCTCCCGGTGCATCAGGCGGTCCGGCAACCGGATGGCTGGCACGAACGCGTCGTCGCCATCGACGAGCTCGACATGCTCACCTTCGACATCGCGCCCGAGCCGATAGCGCATTTCGAGGGCACGCTGCCGCGCGCCATCCGCGAGGCGCCGCTCGACTCGATCTTCGAATGGCGTACGGACACGGTGGCGCTGGAAATAGGCCGGCGCGTCGCGCGCGAAGGGGGCGCGGCGCTGGTGATCGATTACGGTCACGTGCGCAGCGGTCTCGGCGACACCTTGCAGGCGGTCCGCTCGCACGTCTTCACCGATCCGCTCGTCGCGCCGGGCGAGGTCGACCTCACCGCGCATGTCGATTTCGAGGCGCTTGCGCTTTCGGCCGAAAGCATCGGCGCGCGCGTGCACGGACCGATCGAGCAGGCGCAGTTCCTGCGCCGGCTCGGCATCGAGGCGCGGGCGCAGACGCTCAAGACGGCCTCGCCCGAACGCGCGAGCGAGATCGACACCGCGCTCGCGCGGCTCACAGCCGGTGGCCGGACCGGGATGGGCACGATGTTCAAGGCGATCGCCTTCTCGTCGCCGCAACTCTCTGTTCTGCCTGGATTCGACGCGTGAGCCGGATGAAGCTCGAAGCCCCTTCTCTCGCGGCCCTTCCGGCGATCCGCCACGCCTTCTTCACCCGCGAGGGCGGCGTATCGACGGGGATCTACGCGAGCCTCAACGGCGGCGTGGGATCGAACGACCGGCCGGCCGATGTCGCCGAGAACCGCGCCCGGATGGCGGCCGCGCTCGCCGTCGCGCCGGAACGTTTCCTCACCGCCTATCAGATCCATTCGCCCACGGTGGTCGTCGCCGCGCAGCCGTGGGCGGGCGAGGCGCGGCCGAAGGCGGACGCGATCGTCACCCGCACCGTCGGCCTGGCGATCGGTGTCTCGACCGCCGACTGCGGCCCGATCCTGTTCGCCGACCCGGAGGCGCGCGTGATCGGGGCGGCGCATGCCGGCTGGCGCGGCGCGCTTGCCGGCGTCGCCGAGGCGACGCTCGCCGCCATGGAGCAGCTCGGAGCGCAGCGCGGCCGCGTCGCGGCGGCGATCGGGCCGATGATCCGCCAACCGAATTACGAAGTCGGACCCGATTTGATCGAAGCGTTCCGGAGTGCGGACGCCGACAATGCGCGCTTCTTCGCGCCCTCCAACCGCAGCGGCCACGCGCTGTTCGATCTCGCCGGCTATATCGCGGCGCGACTCACGCGCGCCGGCGTGCGCAGCGTCGAGGATCTCGGGCACTGCACCTATGCGAACCCGGCGCGCTTCTACAGCTTCCGCCGCACGACCCATCGGGGCGAGCCCGATTACGGCCGCCACGTCAATGCGATCGCGCTCACCATATGACGCCGGCGCGCGCATGATTCCGCGAGAGCAATCCGGTTCGCGGAAAAGATTATGCCAAATTCACCGAGATGGAGCGCGATGCGCCGCCGCAGCGATTTTCACTGCGGCGGACTGCGCTCTTGGTTAAGCTATCCTTAACGCGCTGGACCACGCCGGCAAATCCGGGTACGGAATTCGCTCCGTCGATCCGACGCGCGCACCCGAACGCACGCCGATCGCGGAACGGGGCCATGGGGGGGTGTCGATGTGGAGCCGGGGAAGCCTGCGCGCCACGCGCGCGCAGCGTTCTGCACCACGCGCATGTGACCTGCGCTCCGCCCTTGCCATCTCTCTCCTCGCCCTCTCGGTCGCCGGATGTGCGACCGACAGCCAGCCGACCGGCTCGATAGCAACGCCGCACGGGCCGACCGTCGCGTTCGAATCGATCGACGGCCCGCCCGAAGGCACGTTCCGCAAGCTCGTGCAGACTCTCTCGGAGGAAGCCGACGCGCGGCAGATGGCCGTCGTGTCGCGCAACGAGCCGGCACAATTCCGCGTGCGCGGCTACGTGGCCGCGAAGGTCGAGAGCGGCCGCACCAGCATTGCCTGGGTCTGGGACGTCTACGACGCCAGCCAGAAGCGCAGCCTGCGCCTCTCGGGCGAAGAGCCGGCCGGGCGCGCCGGCGACAACGCCTGGGCGGCCGCAGACGATCAGGTCCTGCACCGTATCGCCCGCGCCGGGATGGACCAGCTCACCGCCTTCCTGCGCGCGCCCCGGAGCGCGCCCGCGGGCAAGGACGAGGCGCCGGCGGTCGCGGGTCTCGACGGGCCCGGCAGCGGTTCAGGCCCGGTATCGGGTCCTGTCACATCCGCCGATGTCCCGGCGCCGCGCGAGCGCCCCACGGCCGCCCTCGCCGGCACGCGCACGCTCGCCTACGCACCGGGGCGTTAACCGGCCGCGCACAGGCGTTTCCTCGCCCGCCCGGGCGGCGAAAAAATATGCGGAACATCGAAACCCT
>CAYVBN010000584.1:0-1809 GCA_964449645.1 uncultured Hyphomicrobiales bacterium | reverse complement strand
CGGCGAGCTTGCGGTTGCCGGGATCGCGGCGCGCTTGCGCCCGCGCCAGCAGGAAATCGACCGTGTCGATCGCGAGCTGCGTCGTGTTGCCGGTCATGAAGGTGGTCGGGCCGGCGCCCCGGATCAGCAGGCGGGCGGTGGCGCTCTGGACCCCCATGGCCGAGAGCGCGGTGACGCCGGCGACGATCGCGGCGGGCGCGTCCGGGTTCGTCATCGGTGATCCGACGAGGCCGGCAACAACAAAAGCGCCGATCAGCGCGGCGTCCAGCAGCAGCACCCAGGGCAGGGCGGGTGTCCCCCTCTGCTCGATGGTCCGGATGAGCAGGCCCGCGAGCGCCGCGGCCACGAAGTACACGGGGATCGCCAGCAGCTTGAGCGCGGAGCCGGCTTCCGAGGTGACGAGCTCGGCGCCGGCGACCACGAAGCTGCCGGTCACCTGGGCGGTGAAGAGACCGAACAGGCCGAGGAAGCCGCAACTGTCGACGAAACCGGCGATGAAGCTGAGGAGCGGGGGAACCAGTCCGCTCAGGCGGGGATGGACGATCCCGGAGACCGTGCCGGTGGCCCTGCGCGCCATGCGTCGATCCTTGGCAGTCGGTGCATTAGAGCATGATCCCAAAGAAAAGAGGGACCGAGTCGCGACACTGAGAATAGGTGGTGCTTGTTCGGGCGTGTCACATCTCGATATCGAGCGCCACATCCAGATGCGGGGCCGAATGGGTGATGGCGCCCGAGGAGAGATAGTCGACGCCGCTCTCGGCGACCGCCGCCGCGGTCTCGAGCGTGATGCCACCGGAGGCCTCGGTGACGAGGCGGCCGCCGACCATGCCGACGGCCTTGCGCATCGTCGCCGGGTCCATGTTGTCGAGCAGCACCACGTCGGCCAGCCCGACGTCGAGCACCTCCTGCAACTGATCGAGTGAATCGACCTCGATCTCGATCTTCACCAGATGCCCGGCGCAGGCCTTGGCGCGTTCGAGCACGGCGCGGATGCCGCCGGCGACCCCGATGTGGTTGTCCTTGATCAGGATGGCGTCGTCGAGCCCGTGACGGTGGTTGAAGCCGCCGCCGCAGCGCACGGCGTATTTCTGCAGTGCGCGCAGGCCGGGCGTGGTCTTGCGCGTGCAGCACACACGCGCGCGCGTGTGGGCGATGCGCCGCACGAACTCGGCCGTGGCGGTCGCGGTCCCGGAGAGCGTGCCGAGCAGATTGAGCGCGACGCGCTCGGCCGCAAGGATCGCGCGCGCATTGCCGCTGACGCTCATGAGCGCGGTCTTGGCCTCGACGCGCGCGCCGTCGCGCGCATGGGCGGCGAGCACGATGTCGGGCGCAAGCTTGCGGAACGCGAGCTCGACCGCCGGCAGGCCGGCGATCACGGCGCCCATCTCGACCGCGGCCGCGATCACCGCTCCGGTCTTCATGGCCTGGAGGCGGCGCACCGCATCGGGCGCGAGCGCCGGCGGCGGATCGGCGAGCGTCTCGAAGGCGAGCGCCTGCAGGGCGTCGCCCGCCAGGATCGCCGTCGCCTCGTCGAAGGCGCGGTGCACGGTCGGCTTGCCGCGGCGCAGCGCATCGTCGTCCATGGCCGGCAGGTCGTCATGCACCAGCGAGTACGCGTGCAGCATCTCCACCGAGGCGGCGACCCGGGCGGAGGAGGTGCGGTCGACGCCGAACAGCGCGTGCAGGCGATCGTCGCCGGCCCGGACGGGGCCGTCGGCCTGCGGGATTCGGAGTGAGCATGGGCGACGGACTGGCTGCGCGGCTCCGGGATGTCGCTGCCGAGGTGGAGCAGGCGCTGGAGGTGCTGCT
>CAYVBN010000583.1:0-2913 GCA_964449645.1 uncultured Hyphomicrobiales bacterium | reverse complement strand
GACTTCTATCACGCGCAGATTGTCGGCGGTGACCTGCTGACCCGCTTCGCCAAGCTCCTGCCGTCCATCGGACACGTGCAGATCGCGGCCGTTCCCTCGCGCGCCGAGCCCGACGAGGGCGAGGTGAACTATCCGGCCATCCTCGAAGCCATCGACCGGCTGGGCTATGCGGGGTTCGTCGGCTGCGAGTACAGGCCGCGCCGCACCACCGAGGAAGGGCTCGCCTGGGCGCGCCCCTATGGGGTGGTGCCGAAGGCGGGGTGAGGGGCGCTCCCGATCCGACGCATCGGCGCATCCTTGCGCCCCGCCGGCCGGCTGATAACGTGGGCGGGCGCGAGGAATCACATGTGGGGCCATAGGCACAAGGCCGCCGAAGAGACGCCCGAGAAGCCGCATCCGTTGCGCGAGGCATTGCGCCAGGCGCGGATCGAGTCGGCGGAACGCACCGGCGTCATCCTCGAGATGCGCGATGCCGAGATCGCCCGGCTCGAAATCCTCAACGACGCGCTCGATCCGGTCTTCGCCGACGTGCCCGGCGATCTCGACCTGTTCGATCGGGCGATCTCGCGCGGGGATCTGCCGCGCCTGTGGATCGATTCGGTGGCGCATGTCGCGATGGGCCGCGACAAGCACATCTACCGTTTTGTGCAGGACAGCCGCTATGGGCGCCGGGTGCTGGCCGAATCACCTGACGTGAACGAGATCGCCCGCGCCGTCACCACCTATGTGGCGCGCCGCATCGTCGAACGCGAGCTCGCCCTCGCGGGCGGCGGCTCCTCCGACGGCGAGGTTCGCCCGGCCGCAAGGCGGCGATGGCGCATGCTGGGCATATTCGTGCTCGGATTGCTGATCGGCGCGGCCGCCGTGCTCGCCGCCGCGTGGCTCGCGGTGACGCGAATTTAGCCTTCAAACTGCCTCGTTATGGCCGCCGCCAGGGGCGGCCACAAACTTTTTGTCGTCAAATTCGTCGTCACCATGGTGGCACGGCGCGTCAATTCCGAATGACACTTCCCACAAGCTCAGACGCGGAGCGATATCATGGCAAATGAAGCTGCACCGGATTTTGCGTCTCTCGGCGCCACGTTCAACGACGCGACCAGGTTTCTCGTCGGAGGCCTGTGGCAGAACACCGTGGAGGAAGGCGCCCAGGGGCTCGGCAGTGTGAATAGCTACGTCAGCGATCTGCAGACCGTGCAGAGCGGGTTGCAGGCGGAGATTGCGGCAGGCCAGTTCACCGGCGACACGCTGACCAACGTGCAGGCGATCCTCAACGACATCACCACGGCGTTGTCGGCGGCCCCCGCGTCGGTGAACGGCGGCGGTTCGTTCGGCAGCGTTGCGGCCGCCGAAAAGGCGCTGCACGACAGTCATGTCGACGTCTTGAACATCGTCCAGAACGATCCGAATCTCGCGGCACTGGCGACCGCAAACGGTGCGACGGGCTTCCAGGCGGTTCCGAGCGCGCTGCCGGACGGTGTCACCGCGGCCACTGCGCCGCACGCCAACCTCGCGGAGATCGGCACGATCTTCAACGATGCCGCCAACCGCATTCTCGGCGGCGTCAACGCCGACAACGCCGGCATCATCACCGACGACGTCAATGCCGTCATTGCCGACATGCAGCAACTCATGCAGGAGCAGCCGCTGCTGTTCGGCGGGCTCACCGGCGTGCATGCCGACACGGTCGTGCGGCAACTGCAGCTTGAGCTCAATTACATCAACCAGGCGGGCGTGACGCCCGACGCCGGCCGCGCCAGCAATGACAACATCCTGGACATCATCGACATCGTGCAGGGCGACACGAACCTGGCGAACATGGCCAACCAGGGCGGCGTCTCCGGCTTTTCTCCCTTCGCGGATGGGTTGACCGCAAATCCGAGATTCCAGGACAACGCGGACCAGACGAATTTCTGGGCCAACTTCATGGCGGATTCGAACTCCCTGGGCGAGCGGGCTCAGCAACTCGTCGGCTCCGGCGACGATCAGGGAATCGCGACGCTGATCTCCGATTTGCAGACGTTTCAGAAAAACGCCACGGACTTCGATGCGGCGCAGGGCGGCATCTTCGAAGCACGTTTCGACAACGAGCTCCTCGGCGACACCAGCACGCTCGGCGCCGAGGTGAGCGCGATGATCAAGGGGCTGCAGACGGGCAACAAGGCGCTCGTCGCCGCGGCCGCCGAAGAAATGCACGCCAACGCGGCGGACGTGAGCGGAAACAACATTCCGGAGAACGGGGGCAACTACAATCCCGACGGACTGACGGTGGCCGAGGTCCTGGGAACCGCCGTCGCCAGCAACGGCGGTGATCCGGCCGGCGGCGGCACCTCGACCAATCCGCCTGCCGATGCCGGCGACCCGCCGACGACCACGCCGCCCGCCAATGCCGGCGATCCGCCCGCGACCACGCCGCCGGCAAACACCGGATCTGGTTCAGGCCAAGGCACTGGCCAAGGAAACGGTCATGCCAACCATGGCTTCCATGGCGATCCCGGAGCTGGTCACTTCGACCACAGCCAGCTGGCGCACTTCCTGCAGCAACACTTCGACTTCCATCACCTCTGGGGGTAGCCCGCCCGACGACGACGGAGCGGGGCGGCGATCGAAGAGAAGCCGCCTCGCTCCGGTCGCCCACATATCGGTCCTGGCAAGTCTCGCCGCCGACGGCGCAGCGCACGGCGGGCGATTGTCCGGCAGGATGCGCGCGAGAAACCGCACGTTGCGGCGAGCCGACTGACGCTCGCCGGATAAGCATCACGCCGGCAGCAGCACGCGCCGGCTGAGCTCGACGACCTCGTTTTCTCCCTGGCGCAGGCCGCGCGAGACTGCCTCGCACTGCCACGCGCCGGGTTTCCCGCCGAGGCGGTAGAGATTGTACGCGGCCGGGTCGTGCCCGGCCGCGGCTGATGCCGA
>CAYVBN010000582.1:0-3038 GCA_964449645.1 uncultured Hyphomicrobiales bacterium | reverse complement strand
GCGGTCAGCCTCGCTCGCTCGGTCGGCTATACCTCCGCCGGCACGGTGGAGTTCGTCGTCGATGCGCAGCGCAACTTCTACTTCCTCGAGATGAACACGCGGCTCCAGGTCGAGCATCCGGTCACCGAGCTCGTCACCGGAATCGACCTCGTCGAGCAGATGATCCGCGTCGCTGCCGGGGAGAGGCTCGGCTTCACCCAGGACGACGTGAAACTCACCGGATGGGCAGTCGAGACCCGCATCTACGCCGAGGATCCGACGCGCAATTTTCTGCCGTCGACCGGGCGGCTTGTGCGCTATCGGCCCCCGCGCGAGCGCAGCGAAGGCGGCGCCACGGTGCGCAACGACACCGGCGTGGCCGAAGGCGGCGAAATCTCCATCTATTACGATCCGATGATCGCCAAGCTCGTGACCCACGCCGGAACGCGCGAGGCGGCGATCGCGGCGCAATCGCGGGCGCTCGACGAATTCTGCATCGACGGCATCCGCCACAACATGCCGTTCCTGTCAGCCTTGATGCAGCACCCGCGCTGGCTGGCGGGCAGGCTGTCGACCGGCTTCATCGCCGAGGAATATCCCGGCGGCTTCCGCCCGATTCCGCCCGAGGGGGAGCGGGCGTTCGTCATCGCGGCGGTCGCCGCCGCCATCGATCATGTGCTCGGCGAGCGCAAGCGCCGCATCTCCGGCCAGATGGGTGGCCGCCCCGTGCTGCGCGAGCGGCAGCGCGTGGTTCGGCTCGACGATCGCGAACTCGCGCTCGACATCGAGCGCGAGGGGCAGGCGATCGCCGTGCGTTTCGCCGACGAGGGCAGTCCGCGGGTCCTGGTCTCCGCGTGGAGGCCCGGCGAGCCGGTGTGGCTCGGCACCGTCGATGGCAACGCGGTGGCGGTGCAGGTCCGGCCGATCCCCAACGGCTTTCTGCTGAGCCATCACGGCGTGGAAGCGAAGGCCCATGTCTATACCGAGCGCGAGGCGGCGGCCGCCCGCCTGATGCCCGCGCGGGCGGCGTCCGAAACCAACAAGCAGGTCCTCTGCCCGATGCCCGGGCTGGTGATCTCGATCGCCGTGGCCGAAGGGCAGGCGGTCAAGGCCGGCGAGACGCTCGCCGTGGTCGAGGCGATGAAGATGGAGAACGAGCTGCGGGCGGAACGCGACGGCACGGTGGGGAAGATCCTCGTCAAGCCGGGCGACAGCCTGGCGGTCGATGCCGTCATCCTGGAGTTTGCCTGAGCGCTTCTGTTTCTTTCGTCCCGCGCAGACAGCACGCTCGGTGGGTGAATGAGTGAGGGCCACGTTCTCCAGCCTCGTGTCCGGGGCGCGCTGCAGCGCGGAGCGGTGCGGTGCTGACCGGGGACCCACGCCGTTACATGGCTTAATTTTGTGACCCCCGGATCTGTGCTGCGTCACTTCGTGCTGTAGCACATCCGGGGAACAAGGGTAGAGATCGCGGCGCAACCCCAGCTCCGGCCTCGTGTTCGCAGTCTCTGTTTCGGCTTCGCGTTCGCATTCCTGCTTCGGCTCCCTGTCCGACGAAGCGCTGATCCGGGACCCTCGCGACGCGTTCGCGATTCCGGAAACCCTCCGCCGAAACCCTCTCAGTGCAGTGCCGGAGTTCCGCCACGCCCGGGAACCGGCCGTTCGCCTCTCGCGTTGACCCGCGAATCTCTTTGCGGACATCCGCCCATGAGCCCGACCCTTCAGCCTGCGCAGAAGCAGGATCGTCAGCCCGGCCGCGAGTCGAAGATGCGGCCGCGGCCGGACTACATGCCGAAATACCCGGGCGTGGGGAAGCTCAAGGACCGGGTCGCCATCATCACGGGCGGCGACAGCGGGATCGGCCGCGCGGTCGCGGTGGCGATGGCGCGCGAGGGCGCGCTGATCTCGATCGCCTACCTCGAGGAGCACGACGACGCGAACGAAACCGTGCGGCTGGTCGAGCGGGAAGGGAGCCGCGCGCTGTGCTTCGCCGGCGACATCGGCGACGAGATGTTCTGCTGGGAGGTGGCCGAGCGCACCTTCGAGGAATTCGGGCGCATCGACATTCTGGTCAACAACGCGGCCGAGCAGCACGTCGAAGAAGAGCCGGCCGAGCTCGATACGGCGCAGATGGAGCGGACGTTCCGCACCAACGTGTTCGGCTATTTCATGATGACCAAGGCCGCCCTGCACCACATGCAGGAAGGCGGGACGATCATCAACACCACCTCCATCACCGCGTACAAGGGCAACAAGGTGCTGATCGACTACGCGGCGACGCGCGGCGCCATCGTGGCCTTCACGCGCTCGCTGTCGCAGGCGCTGATCGACCGCAAGATCCGCGTCAACGGGGTCGCGCCCGGGCCGATCTGGACGCCGCTGATTCCGGCCTCGTTCACGCCGGAGCACGTCGCCGAGCACGGGTCGAGCGCACCGATGCATCGCGCCGGCCAGCCCAACGAAGTGGCGCCGTGCTACGTGTTCCTGGCAAGCGACGACGCGTCCTACATGAGCGGCCAGGTGCTGCACCCAAACGGCGGCACCATCGTGAGTTCCTGACCGGCCGGCGAGGCCGTGGCGGCCCAACGGCGGTTGAGCCCATTCGGTGGGCTGCGCGGGAGGATTTTCCGGCGGAGGGAACACTGCTTCGCCGTAGAAAATGCGATCAAACAAAGAATAATCTGGAACACATGCGGGTTCGACCAAGCCGGCATGGGTTCTACCGATGACCTTTCATTTCGCTTACGGCTCGAACATGAACCGGGAGGTGATGCGCCGCCACGCGCCGCAGGCGCGCCCGGTCGGTCCGGCTTGGCTCGACCACCACCGGTTTCTGATCACCCGCGACGGCTATGCGTCGGTCATGCCCACGCGCGGGGCGATGGTCCGCGGCATTCTCTGGCGTCTGACCCCGCGCGATCTCGCCGGCCTGCGGGCCTACGAGGCGCTCGATTCCGGTCTTTACCGGCCCCGCGTGGTCCCGGTGCGGACCGAGGCGGGCTGCGTGCGCGCCCTGGTTTACGTGGGGCGCTCCCGGGCATCCGGACTCCCCAAGCCGGGAT
>CAYVBN010000581.1:0-17624 GCA_964449645.1 uncultured Hyphomicrobiales bacterium | reverse complement strand
GTGAATCTGTTGAATGAGGTCGGTGCGCTCGGCCGGCGCGGCCAGCACAAGGTCGCATTTCGCCGGCATGTCGCCGCCGCCCGCTCCGGTGAAGCCGATCGTCACGAGCCCGATGTCGCGTGCGGCCGCGAGCGCGTTGAGAATGTTCGGGGAGCGGCCCGACGTCGAAATCGCGATGAAGACGTCGCCCGTGCGTCCGAGCCCGCGCACCTGGCGGGCGAACAGGTGATCGAAGCCGAAATCATTGCCGATCGCCGTGAGGACCGAGCTGTCGGTCGTGAGCGCGATGGCCGGCAGGGCGTCGCGGTTGATTTTCAGGCGGACCAGCAGCTCGGCGGCGATGTGCTGGGCGTCCGCGGCGCTGCCGCCATTACCGGCGAGCAGGACCTTGCCGCCATTGCGCAGGGACGTGCAGATCGCGTCGGCGACGCGGATCAGTGCTGTCGCGAAGGCGGCGTCATGCACGGCGCGCGTCAGCGCGTCGAGCGAGGCATGCAAATGGCCCGTGACCGCATCCTCGCGCCAATCCGCCATCGTGATCCCCCCGCCGTTGTCGATCCCTCGTATCGGCTGCCGTGCGGTCGCGCAAGCGGATGCGGGTCAGAGCATTTTCCGGCGAAGCCGAACCGGTCCACCGGAGAAAATGCGATCAAATACCAAAACTTGGAGCGCGTTCCGATTCAATTGGATCGGGAAGCGCCTTAGGAGGCGCCTTTAGTGCGATGCGGCGATCGGAACCGTCGCAAGAGCCTGCTGGACGGCTCTGAGCACCGTGTCCGCCGGAATCTCGCGCATGCAGCGATGATGGCCGAAGCGGCAGACCGGCTTGTGGCAGGGCCGGCAGGTCACCTCGGTCGTGGTCTCGATCGTGGCGGCCAGCGGGTTGAGCGGGGCCCAGTGCCAGGCGCTCGTCGGGCCGAAGATGCCGATGCTCGGGCGGCCGAGCGCGGCGGCGACATGCAGCAGCCCGGAATCGTTCGACAGCGCGACGTCGGCGGCCGCGAAGGCGAGGATCGCGTTGCGCAGATCGTCGCCGGTGAGGTCGTGCACGTGGGGTCCACCGGCGGCGCGGATTTCGGCGGCGAGCGCCTTTTCGTTGGGGCCGCCGAGCACCCAGACGGAAATGCCCCGTTCGCCGAGCCGTCTGGCGGTCTCCGCATAGGAGAGCGCCGGCCAGCGCTTCGAGGGGCCGACAGCGCCGGGCGCGAAAGCGACCGCCGGGCCGAAGGGAACTCCGCTGCGCCGACGCCAGTTGGCGACCTCGGCCGGGGGCACGACGAGTTCCGGGCGGGGCCAGTCGGCCGGCTGCTCGGCGCCGCGCGGGAGCGCCAGCATGGCGCAGCGGTCGACCATACGGGGCAGCTTGCGTTCGCCCCACCGCAGGTCGTTGAGCAGGCCTAAGCGCATCTCCCCGGCGAACCCGGTGCGCTGCGCGATGCCGGCGAGAAAGGGGGCAAGCGCCGATTTCCAGGTGCGCGGCATCACGAGCGCCTGGCCATATCCCTCGCGCCGCAGGCGCGCGGCGAGGGCCCACTGCTGCGCGAGGGCGAGGCGGCGGCGCGGCAGGTCGCAGACGATGCCCTTGCGCACCCCCGGCATGTAGTCGAGCAGCGGGGCACAGAGGGTCGTGGTCAGGACATCGATCGGCCGCCGAGGGAACCGGGCCCGGAGCAGCTTCACCACCGTGTGGCAGCGCACGAAATCGCCGATCCACATGTAGGGCACGAGCAGAATCGGGTTCTCGTCCGCGACGTCCGCCGCCACGGAGGCATGGGGAAAATACCCATTCATTTCATGGTGTTGGGGTGAGTTCGCATCCATGCTCGGCCGGCCCGCGTCCGAAGCCGTTACTCCCGGGCGGGCCACCTGTCCAGGAGAGAGGCCGCGCCGGGCAGGCACCAAGGTTGCACGGGTGCCGCCTCTGGGGCAAAGGAAAGCCGGGTCACCGGACGGACGGGACCGCGACTTCTGGGGTGGGACACGGCCTCGATGCTCTTGGTGACCGGCGGGGCGGGCTTCATCGGATCGAACGTGGTGGCCAGCCTCAACGAGGCGGGCCGGACCGATGTCGTGGTGAACGACCTCCTTGGATCCGACGGCAAGTGGCGCAACCTGCAAAAGCGGCAACTCGCCGACATCGTGCCGCCGGCCGATCTGTCCCGCTGGCTCGAGGGGCGCAAGCTCGAAGCGGTCATTCATCTCGGGGCCATTTCGGAGACTACCGCGCGCGACGGAGACCTCGTGGTCGACACGAATTTCCGCCTCTCTCTGCGGTTGCTCGACTGGTGCACGCAAACCAGGACGCCGTTCATCTACGCATCCTCCGCGGCGACCTACGGGGACGGGGAAGCGGGGTTCGACGACGATGCCTCGCCCGAGGCGCTCCGGCGCCTGCGGCCGATGAACCTCTATGGTTGGAGCAAGCATCTTTTCGACCTCGCCGTCATCGACCGGGCGCGCAAGGGCGAGGCGCTGCCGCCGCAATGGGCAGGACTCAAGTTTTTCAACGTCTTCGGGCCGAACGAGTACCATAAGGGCGAGATGATGAGCCTCGTCGCCAAGCGGTTCGAGGACGCCAAAGAGGGCCGGACCATCTGCCTGTTCAAGTCGCACCGGCCGGGAATCGCCGACGGAGATCAGCGCCGCGATTTCATCTATGTCGCGGACGTGGTTGCGGTCGTCCATTGGCTGCTCGCGCATCCGAAGGTTTCCGGCATCTTCAATGTCGGCACCGGCGCGGCGCGCAGCTTTCGCGACCTGATGACGGCGCTGTTCGGTGCGCTCGGCCGTGCGCCCCAGATCGAATACGTGGAGATGCCCGCCGCCATCCGGGATTCCTATCAGTATTTCACCCAGGCGGAGGTCGGCCGCCTGCGGCAGGCCGGCTACAATGCCGGGTTCACTCCACTCGAGGAGGCCGTGAAGCATTACGTGTCGGCTTTCCTCGACCGCGCGGACCGCTATCGTTGATCATGACGGAAACGATTCGACGGCGAAACACGATGTTCAACTTCGAAACGGGACTGTCTCAGCTCGGCAGCCAGACCGTGCTCTGCGTCGGCGACCTGATGCTCGACGACTTCGTGTACGGCGAGGTGGTGCGCATTTCGCCCGAGGCGCCGACGCCGGTGATCGCCGTCAAGCGTGAGGAGAAGGTGATCGGCGGCGCCGGAAACGTCGCGCGCAACGTCGCGAGCCTCGGCGCCAAGTGCCTGTTCGTCGGAGTGGTGGGGGATGACGAGACCGGGCGAACGGTCACCACCGCGTTCGCGGAGTTCGCCGGCGCGATCGAGCCGCATCTCGTGGTCGATCCTTCGCGGCCGACCACCCGCAAGGTCCGCTTCGTCTCCGAGCATCATTCGACCCACCTGCTGCGCGCCGATTGGGAGCGCGCCAGAGCGGTGGACGCGACGATCGAGAGCGAGCTCATCGAACGGATCCGGACGCTGCTGCCGCGCGCCGCCGCGGTCGTGCTGTCCGACTACGCCAAGGGTGTCCTCACGCACCGCGTCACGCGCGCCGTCATCGAGGAGGCGGGCAAGCTCGGAAAGCCCGTCATCGTCGACCCGAAAGGCACCGACTTCTCCTGCTACCGCGGCGCCACCGCGATCACCCCCAATCGCAAGGAGCTCTCGGACGCGACCCGCCGGCCGGTCGCGACGCTCGCGGATGTTGCCGACGCCACGGTCGAGCTCGCGAAGCTCGTCGGCAGCGAGGCGGTGCTGGTGACGCTGAGCGAGGAGGGCATGCTGCTGCACGTCACCGGAACCGATCCGGTTCACGTGCCGGCCTATCCGGTGAAGGTGCGCGACGTCTCCGGCGCCGGCGACACCGTGGTGGCTGTGCTCGCCACCTTGCTCGCGGCCGGAGCCGGTTTCGAGCCGGCCGTGCGCGCGGCGAATGCGGCGGCCTCGGTCGTGGTCGGCAAACGTGGCACCGCGACCGTCACGGCGGCGGAGCTGCGCGGCCGCATCCTGCCCGCGGCCTCGCTCGCGCCCGAAGAGAAGATCGTGTTCGATTGGGGCGTGCTGGACGAGCGGATCGCCGAGTGGCGGGCGCAAGACCTGCGCGTCGGGTTCACCAACGGATGCTTCGATCTGCTGCATCCGGGCCACATCAAGGTGCTGGCGGATGCCCGCGCGGCCTGCGACCGGCTCGTCGTCGGTCTCAACAGCGATGCCTCGGTCTCGCGGCTCAAGGGGACGGGGCGCCCGATCCAGGACATGCACGCGCGCGCCGAGGTGCTCGCGGCGCTCGAAGCGGTCGATCTCGTCGTCATCTTCGAGCAGGACACACCGCTCGAACTGATCCGCCGGGTGCGGCCCAAGGTGCTGGTGAAGGGCGGGGATTATCGTCGCGAGGATGTGGTCGGCCGTGAGGTCGTCGAGGCCGAAGGGGGCAAGGTGCTCGTCGTCGACCTGGTGCCCGGACATTCGACGAGCTCGATCGTGCGCCGCTCGGCGAGCCCGGCCGGAGACGCGCCCGAACAGCCCGCAGTCAAACCCTCCGTCGGGCGCGCGACGCCTGCCGCGGGTTGACGCAGCGTCGCCATCCGGGGTTCGGGGCGGCGCACCACACAGAACGGATTGCGAGAGCACCGGTGCCGCGCTTGAGCGCCATTGTGATCACCCGGAACGAGGCGGCGAATATTGCCGCGTGCCTCGACAGCGTCGCGTTCTGCGATGAGCGCATCGTGGTCGACAGCGGCAGCGACGACGGCACGATCGAGATCGCGACCCGCAAGGGCGCCCGGGTCGTGTCGCGGGCCTGGGAGGGATTCGGCCCGCAGAAGAACTTCGCCTTGTCGCTCGCCGCCGGCGATTGGATCCTGTCGATCGACGCCGACGAGCGCGTGTCGCCGGCGCACGCCGCCGCGATACGCGCGGCCAAGGATGAGGAACGCGCCCACCGCTACCAGAAGGCGCGGCGCTCGCGTTTCCTCGGCCGCGAGATGCGCCACTCGGGATGGTCGCCCGATTACGTCCTGCGCCTTTTCCGCCGCGGCGCGGCGCGCTTCAGCGACGATCTCGTCCATGAGCGCGTGATCTGCGACGGCAAGGTCGCTCGGCTCGCGCAGCCGCTCGATCATTTTCCCGTCCTGCGGCTCGAGGACGCGATCTCGCGCATGGACCGCTATTCCACGGCCGGCGCCCGGATGCTCGCCGCCAAGGGCCGGCGCGTCTCGTTCGCGAGTGGCATCACGCACGGCCTGTGGTCGTTCCTGCGCGCCTATGTCTGGCGGCTCGGGTTTCTCGATGGACGGGAAGGGTTTCTGCTGGCGGTCGCCAACGCGGAGGGGACCTACTATCGCTACATGAAGGCGTGGCTCGCGGGGCGTCCGGATGACTGACCTCATCTCGGTGATCGTCGCCACTTACGAGCGGCCCGATGCGCTCGACGCAGTCCTGCGCTCGCTCGCCCGCCAGACGGACGCCACGTTCGAGGTGATCGTCGCGGACGACGGCTCGGGGCCCGCGGCCGCGCGCGTGGTCGCCGACTGGCGTTCGCGCCTGGGCGTGCGCCTCGATCACGTCTGGCACGAGGATCGCGGCTTCCGCCTTGCCGAGATCCGCAACCGCGCGATCAGCGCGAGCCGCGGCGTTTACTGCATCTTTCTCGATGGCGATTGTCTCGCCCGGCCCAATTTCGTGGCGGCGCACCGGCGTCTCGCCGAGCCCGGCTGGTTCGTCACCGGCAACCGGCTCCTCCTGTCGCGGGAATTATCCGAACGCATCCTGACGGAGGGACTGGAAGTGGAGACATGGGGTTGGCGCGACTGGCTCGGCTGTCGCCTGCGCGGGGAGGTGAACCGGATGTCGCCGCTCGCGACGCTTCCGCTCGGTCGGCTGCGCCGCCTTGGACACGCTCGCTGGCGCGGCGCACGCGGCAGCAACATGGCGTTCTGGCGCGAGGACCTCGAACGGCTCGACGGGTTCGATTCCGCTTTCCTTGGGTGGGGGCGCGAGGACTCCGACATCTTCGTTCGCATGATGCACGCCGGACGGCGTCGGAAGGACGGCCGCTTTGCGACCGGCGTGCTGCATCTGTGGCACCCGGAGGCGGACCGCTCGAACCTTGAGCAAAACGACGCGCAGCTTCGCGAGGTGATCGCGAGCGGCCGCGTGCGCGCGCGGCGCGGCCTCTCAGGTCTCGGCAAGGAAGATGCGATGTCCCGGGCGCGGGGGCACGCATGACCGATATGACCCATGCGGCTCCCGCCGTGGGTGACAAGCGGGCAAGCCTGGCGCGCCTCTCGGATACGTTCGCTGCCGCCCTCGCGGCGTCTCTGCCCTGGTCGACGTCGGCGACCGGCATCCTGGTCGCGATCTGGGTTCTGACGCTCCTTCCCACCATCGAATGGTCGGCGCTGCGCCGGGACCTTGCAAGGCCACCTTGCGCAATCCCGTTGCTGCTGGTCGGGCTCGCAGTCCTCGGCATGCTCTGGGCCGACGTGGATCTCGTCGCGCGCGCGGAGGGGCTCGCGTCGTTCCTCAAGCTGCTGGCGATTCCGCTCCTGCTTTATCAGTTCAGCCGCTCCGAGCGCGGAACATGGGTGCTCGGAGCGTTTCTCGCATCGTCCGCCCTGCTGCTGACCGCGTCCTGGCTCAACGTGCTGATGCCGTCGCTGCCGTGGACACCGAAAATGCCGGGAATTCCGGTCAAGGACTACATCAGCCAGAGCGGGATCTTCACGCTCTGCATTTTCGGGCTGCTGTATCTCGCGGCCGATATGTGGCCGGAGAGACGCGCGTATTCGCTCGCCCTCGGGGCGGCGGGTCTCCTGGTCCTCGCCAACATCGTCTACGTCGCGACCGGGCGCACCGCGCTTGCGGTCATTCCGATCCTGTTCGTTCTTTTCGGCGTTCGACGATTCCCGCTCCGGCGCCTCGCCATATTCCTTCTTGTCGGTCTCCTGGCGGCGGCGACCGCGTGGGCGACATCGTCCTACCTGCGCGAGCGCGTCACGAACGTCGGCAACGAGATCGAAAAGTATCGCTTCGAGAACGCCGACACCTCCTCGGGCGAACGGCTCGAATTCTGGCGCAGCGCAGCCGAGATCGTCGAAGGCGCGCCGTGGTTCGGGAACGGCACGGGATCGGTGCGCGACAGCTTTCGCAGGGTGGGGCAGGGACGCTCGCAAATCGCCGCGAACGCAAGCAACCCGCACAACCAGATCTTCGCCGTCGCCATCCAGCTCGGCGCGCTCGGAGCCGTTCTGCTGCTTGCCATGTGGGTCGCGCATTGGCGACTTTTCTGGACGGCCGGACTGCCCGGCTGGCTCGGACTGGTGGTGGTGACGCAGAACGTCATCAGCTCGCTGTTCAATTCCCACTTGTTCGATTTCACGCAGGGATGGGTCTACATCGTCGGCGTCGGCGTGCTCGGCGGCATGGTCGTGCGGAAGGATCCGGGTTTCGCCGTCGAACGATCCGTCCCCGACGCGCCGGCGGATCGATGACGCCGCTCACACTTCCCGCGCGCCCGCGCATTCTAGTCGTCGCGCTGCGTCGGCTCGGGGACGTGTTGTTGACGACAACGCTCATCCGCACGCTCCAGCGCGCATGGCCGGACGCCGAGATCGACGCGCTCGTCTTCGCCGACACCGCCGGCATCCTGGCGGGCAATCCCGACCTGCACCGCATCGTGACCATGCGGGAACGTCCTGGCGCGCTCGAAGGGCTGCGCCTGGCCGCACGGCTCCTGAAACGCTACGCGCTCGCTGTCTCCAGTCAGAGCGGTGACAGGCCGACCTTGTTCGCGAGCCTTGCCGGCCGCGTCAGCATCGGGCCGTCGCATGCCAGCCTGGGCGGACGTCTGAAGAAACGGCTGCTCGATCGCGACGTGCCGTTGGTGGACGGCGTGCATCGGATCGAGCAACTGATGCGGCTCGCCGACGCGCTCGGCATTGCGCGTGTTCCGGAGGTGGTTTGTCCGGCGGGCGCCGGCATTCCGGATTCCGTACCGCGTGCGCCCTATGCGGTCGTGCATGCGGCTCCGATGTTTCGCTACAAGCGCTGGACGATCGAGGGCTGGCGCGCCGTCGCGGCCGGGCTCGGCGCACGCGGATATGAGGTCGTCGCGACCGGTGGTCCGGGCGTGGAGGAGCGCCGGTACGCAGATGCTCTCTGGAGCGACGCGCCGAACGTCCGCCGCCTCGACGGGCAGCTCGGCTGGCCCAGTCTCGCGGCGACGCTCGCCGGCGCGCGCATTTATGTCGGCCCGGACACGTCGGTGACGCACCTCGCAGCCGCGAGCGGCTGTCCAACCGTCGCGCTGTTCGGTCCGACCGATCCACGGATCTGGGGGCAGTGGCCGGCCGGCGGTCTGCAGACCCCGTGGTCGGCCGCCGGCACGATTCAGCGCCGCGGCAATGTCTGGCTGGTGCAAAATCCGCTGCCTTGCCTGCCGTGCCAGCAGGAAGGCTGCGAGCGGCGGCTCGACAGCTACAGCCGATGTCTCGACGAGCTCACGAGCGCCCAGGTCTTCCGCGCCATCGATCAGGCGCTCGCGGCATCCGATACGCCGTCGGACGCGGTGCATTCGGTGCGCGGTTAGTCCCGCGCCCGCGGGCGGCGGCGCGTAATCCCCATGTCCGGCCTCATTCCGGCGGCAAGCCCGTAAGACGGTGGCGTCGGGGCCCAAAGGCCGGTATGCATGTCGCCGGGCGGACGTCGGGACCGTTCGTCCGAATCCGGTCCAACTCCAAGCAATGATGCCAGGGCTGCGCAATTTCACGCCGAGAATGCTGCTGATCCTGGCGCACGACCTGCTCGTCACGGTCGTGGCCGTCCTCGCGAGCTTCTACATCCGTTTCGAGGACGTGGGCCTCGCGGCGCGCTGGCATCTTCTCGTGATGCTGCTTCCGGCCTTCGTGGTCTATGCCGGCTTCGTTTATGCGTTTTTCGGTCTCTACCAATCGAAGTGGCGATTCACCTCGCTGCCCGACCTCAGCAACATCGTCCGGGCCTCCACGGTCCTGGCCGGGACGCTGCTGGTTCTCGATTACCTGCTCCTCTCGCCGAATTTCTACGGCACGTTCTTCTTCGGCAAGATCACGATCGTCCTCTATTGGTTCCTGCAGATGTTCTTTCTGTCGGGATCGCGCGTCGCCTACCGGTATTTCCGCTACACCCGTACGCTGCACCACGCGAAGACCGAGGACTCCGTGCCGATCCTGGTCCTCGGACGCGCCGCCGACGCCGAGGTGCTGCTGCGGGGCATCGAGAGCGGGGCGGTCAAGAAGGTCCTCCCGGTCGGAATTCTCTCGCCCTCCCACGCCGATCAGCGGCAGGCGATCCGCGGCGTTCGCGTGCTGGGCGGGTTCGACGATCTCGAGCGCATCGTCGCGGATCTGAAAGGGCGGGAAACGCACGTCGCCCGCCTCGTGCTGACCCCGACCGCTTTTGCGCCCGACGCCAAGCCCGAATCGATTCTGATGCGTGCGCGCAGGCTCGGCCTTGCGACCAGCAGGTTGCCGGCGCTCGACCAGGAGGGAGACGCGCTGCGGCTTGCTCCCGTCCATGTTGAGGATCTGCTGCTGCGCCCGAGCGTCAAGATCGACTATCGCCGGCTCGAGAACTTCGTCCGGGGACGATCTATCGTCGTCACCGGCGGCGGCGGATCGATCGGCGCGGAAATCTGCGACCGCCTCGTGACGTTCGGAGCGGCGCGGCTGCTGGTGATCGAGAATTCGGAGCCGGCGCTTCACGCCGTGCTCGAGCAACTCGCCACCAAGGAATCGCCGGCTAAGATAGAAGGTCGCCTCGCCGACATTCGCGACCGCGACCGGATGTTCAGGCTGATCGCCGACTTCGCGCCCGACCTCGTGTTCCATGCGGCCGCTCTCAAGCACGTGCCGCTGCTCGAACGCGACTGGGGCGAGGGCGTCAAAACGAACGTGTTCGGCTCCGTGAACGTGGCCGATGCGGCGTCCGCCGCCGGCGCCGCCGCCATGGTAATGATCTCGACCGACAAGGCGATCGAGCCGGTGTCGATCCTGGGCGCGACCAAGCGTTTCGCCGAGATGTACTGTCAGGCGCTCGACGCCGAATTCTCCCGCGGTGGCGGGAGCCGTCGCGCCATGCGCCTGATCGCGGTCCGGTTCGGCAACGTGCTGGCGTCGAACGGCTCGGTCGTTCCGAAATTCAAGGCGCAGATCGAGGCCGGGGGGCCCGTCACGGTGACGCATCCGGAGATGGTGCGCTATTTCATGACAATCCGCGAGGCGTGCGATCTGGTCGTCACGGCGGCGAGCCACGCGCTCGATACGAAGCTGTCCGACATCTCGGTCTATTTTCTCAACATGGGGCAGGCGGTGAAGATCGTCGATCTTGCCGAGCGCATGATCCGCCTTTCCGGCCTCGAGCCCGGCAAGGACATCGACATCGTGTTCACCGGCATCCGTCCGGGCGAGCGGTTGCATGAAATCCTGCACGGGCGCGAGGAGCCGCTCGCGGACATCGGCATCGAGGGAATCGTGGCGGCGAAACCCGTCCGGCCGTCGATCGAGACGATGCGTGCATGGTTCGCCGAACTCGAACGCGGGCTCGCGCGCGACGATCGCGGCTCCATCTACCGCGTGCTGCAGGAAGCCGTGCCGGAGTTTCGCAAGGAAGCGGTCTGAGCACGTTCCGATCCGCATCCGATGGAATCGGAATGCGCTCTAAATCTCGCTATCTGGTCGGATTTATGCGCATGATCCGGCGAAGTGTGAGCGGTTCGCCGCCAAGATCATGCGCCGGTTTCAGGTCAGGCTCCAGTCGAGGAACGAAGCTGCGTCTCCGTGTTGCGGGTCGACGGGTCGGACCAACGCGATTGAGGGCTTTTGATCCAGTTCGCCGCGCCCACGGCGGAGTTCAGGACGCGGCACAACGCTCCGCCGAGATATCCGAACTGCACTCCGACTCCGGCCGAGACCATCGCGAGGATCGTCGACGAGATCGGAGCGTCATGCGCGAGCTCGAGCCAGGCGGCCAGACCGATGGCGGCCGCGGTAGCTGGAACAAGGGCAAAGACCGGAAAGAAGAGTCCCAATCCGGCTCCCAAAAGTACATCGACGACGACGAGCACGATCATCGAAGCCCCCAAAGCGATGTTGCTCCACCCTTCACGACGCACCAACGCCGCGGTCAGCACTTACGCTCGAACGATGTGACTTCTGCTGCCCCAGTGCTCCGACCCACCCAATTCCGCAGAGGCACGCCTCGACGCCTACAACTAATTCCGCGCCTGACTCGGCGCGACCGTCCTGATGCCAACACGAATCACCTAATGGATGAATTGGACGGCACAGGGTCCCGCCAATCACGCCTTCGTGAATGTCCTGGTCGTAAATGCGAAACCGCCGGCGACGACGGGGGCTTTGCGCCGATACATTAATCTGGATCAATAATTTCTTGCAAAGTCAGGCCGGTCCGGCCTCGGTATTAAGTATGCAAGATCGTGGACTCGCGATCATAATGATCGGCGTCTTGGGGGCGACGACCAAACCGACGGCGGCGATGTGTTGTGCCGAACCTCCCGCACGTCAAAAACCAAGGGAGGACAGCAATGAAGTCTCGCATAAGCAGACGACAGGTGATT
Source organism: uncultured Hyphomicrobiales bacterium (assembly GCA_964449645.1). Lineage (GTDB taxonomy): Bacteria > Pseudomonadota > Alphaproteobacteria > Rhizobiales > Xanthobacteraceae > CAYVBN01. The sequence goes on along the minus strand of CAYVBN010000581.1, from coordinate 6,041 downwards.
CGCACGGGCGCCGCGCTCGGAGCGACGGCGGTATTTTCGCCTCCCATCCTGAGTTTCGCGCAGGGCGAAACCCCCATCAAAATCGGAATGCACGACCCGCTGACCGGAACTTATGCGGCGGAGGGCGAGAGCGAGGCGCGTGGCGCCAAGATGGCGCTGGCGGAGATCAACGCCAAAAACGGTGTGCTCGGGCGCAAGCTCGAGCTCGTCGTCGAGGACGACAACGCCAATGCCGGGCTTGCCGCGCAGAAGGCGCATAAGCTGATCGAGCAGGACAAGGTGTCCTTCCTGATGGGCTCGGTTTCCTCGGCGACCGCACTTTCGGTGAACCAGGTCGCGCACGAGAAGGGCGTCGTCTACATGGTGACGGGCGGCCACACCGATCCGGTCACCGGCAGCCAGTGCCACTGGACGACCTTCCGCATCTGCACGACCACCTACATGCTGGCCGCGGGTCTCGCCGCGACGCTCTACAAGAAGTTCGGCGGCAAGTGGTACTTCATCACCCCCGACTACGCTTTCGGCCACACCCTGCAGGAATCCTACGCCAAGCTGCTCAAGGAGATGGGCGGCACCGTGCTGGGCAATTCGCTGGCTCCGCTCGGCACCACCGACTTCACCTCCTACCTCATCAAGGCGCAGCAGTCGCACCCCGACGTGCTGATCAATCTCACCGACGGCCAGGATCTCGTGAACTCCATGAAGCAGGCCGCGCAGTTCGGCCTGATCAAGCAGTTCCCGATCGGCGGCGGCCTGAGCGAACTCGAAGTGCTCCGCGCCTTGCCGCGTGAGGCCAAGCAGGGCTGGTGGACGCTCGAATGGTGGTGGGATCAGCCCAACACGCCGCACGTGAAGGAATGGGTGGCGAGCTATCAAAAACTCTACAACGACGGCTCCTACCCGAGCGCCCGCACCTGGTTCGGCTATGCGGGGGTCCATTCGCTCGCCATGGGCATCAACAACGCGAAGTCGATCGACTCGGTCAAGGTCGCGAAGGCGCTCGAGGGCATGGAGCTCCCGCCCGAAATCAAGCTGCAACCGAACCACGTCTACTTCCGCCCCGGCGATCACCAGCTCATGTCGAGCGAGTTCCCCGGCGAAATCATCCAGGACGGGAAGTACCCGAACCTGTTCAAGGTCGCCGATATCGTTCCGGGCGAGAAGATCGCACTGCCCGAGAAGGAAACCGGGTGCAAGCTCGACTACAAGGCGTAGCGGCTTTTCTCGGATTGGCGGACTGATCCGGCCTGCGCTGCTCCCGCGGGGGCAGCGCAGTTCGCGCCGGGGTTCACGTGGCGGTCTCCGAAAGAAGACAAATCAGCGATGCAGTTGCTGTTCTTCAACGCCTTCAACGGGCTCATCCAGGGAGTCTTCTACGCGCTGATGGCGCTGGGACTGGCTCTCATCCTCAGTCTCAACTCCGTGATCAACATGGCGCACGGAGGCTTTCTGATCATCGGCGCCTACCTGGCGTTTACGCTCAGCCCTTATCTCGGATACTGGGGCGCGCTCATCGCCGGTCCCTTGCTGGCGGCCGGCATCGGGCTGATCGTGGAGCGGATCGTCATCCGGCCCGTCTACAAGCGGTCGGATCCGCTCTACAGCCTGCTGCTGACGTTCGGGCTGGCACTGATCATCGAAGACCTGGCGCGCACGATCTGGGGCGCGCAGGGCCTGCCGTTCGAAGTTCCCGACGTGCTGAACTCGCCGGTCAGCACCGAGTATTTCTTCATCACGGGCTACCGCCTGTTCGTGATCGCCATCACGGCGGCGGCCGCCATTGGGCTTTACCTGATGCTGCGTTACACCTTGCTCGGCATTCGCATCCGCGCCGGCACGCGCGATCTCGAGACGACGTCGGCGCTCGGCGTCAACATCTACCGCCTGCGCGCGCTCAACTTCGGGATCGGATGCCTGTTCGCCGGCTTGGCCGGCGTGCTCGCCGCGGGCGTCCTCGGCCTCACGCCGCCGATGGGCAGTTCGCTCATCATGCCGAGCTTCGTCGCCATCATCGTCGGCGGCGTCGGCAGCCTGCTCGGCGCGGTGCTCGGCGGATTGATCATCGGCCTGGCGGCGGGAATCACCACCACCTTCTATCCGGCGGCGAGCGAGGCCGTGATCTATCTGATGATGCTGATCGTGCTGGTCATCCGGCCGCGCGGCCTTCTCGGGGAAGAGGGACTGTTCGAATGAGCCGCCGTCTTCTCCTTGCGGTCATGTGGATCGCCCTGGTCGCGCTGCCCTGGTGGCTGCCGATGATCGGCGGCTATACGGCGCTCGGCTCCAAGGTGCTCATTTATGCGATCGCCACCATGGGGCTCAACATCGTGCTCGGCTTCACCGGCGGGCTCTCCTTCGGGCAGGCCGCCTATTTCGGGCTCGGCGCCTATGGCGCCGGCATGACGTTGAAATATCTCGCGCCCAGCACGCCCTTGGCGATCGTGATCGGAACCCTGGTGGGCGGGCTCGCGGCGACGCTGCTCGGGCCTCTCGTGATGCGCCGGCGCGGCATCTATTTCGCGATGATCACCATCGCGATCGGCCAGCTGTTCTACTTCGTGATGGTGCGCTGGAACGAGGTCACCGGCGGAGAGGACGGGCTCGCGGGGTTCTCGCGCCAGGACCTCCATTTCGGCAGCATCGTCGTTCCGCTGACGTCGACGAATTTCTACTACCTGGTGCTGCTCTGCTTCACGGTCGCGGTCGCGGTCATGTGGATGCTCCTGGAATCGCCGCTCGGTCACACCTGGGTCGCCATTCGGGAGAACCGGCGCCGGATGGAATTCCTTGGCGTGCGGGTCGAGCGCTATGTCTGGGCGGCGTTCGCGGTCGCCGGGTTCATCACCGCCTTCGCCGGCACCCTCAACGCGCTTCTGTTCAATTTCACGTCGCCCCAGGACCTGCACTGGATTCTGTCCGGCAACTTCGTGATCATGATCGTGCTCGGCGGAATGCACCGCTTCTTCGGTCCGTTGCTCGGCGTGATCATCTTCGTGGTCGCCCAGGATTATCTCTCGAGCCTCACCGGAAACTGGATGACGTTCATCGGGTTGATCTTCGTGTTGATCGTCCTGCTGTTCCCGAAGGGCATCCTCGGCATGTTCGGCACCCGCGTGAAAACTGCATGACGTGGAATCCTCCGATGGGACGACCCGCATGAACGAACAGCCATTCGCGGGACGCCGCGCGCCGGTCGGAGAGACCGGCAGGCCGCTCCTGCTGATGAAGAACGTCTCGCGTCACTTCGGTCACCTCAAGGCGGTGAACGAAGTCTCCTTCGACATGCAGGACGGCGAGCTCAGGGCGGTCATCGGCCCGAACGGCGCGGGCAAGACGACGTTCTTCAATCTGATCAGCGGCCTGTTGCCGCCGACCCTCGGCGAGGTCTGGTTCGACGGCGACGACATCACGAACGAGCCGGTCGTTCAGCGCGTGGCGCGCGGCATCATCCGCACCTTCCAGATCACCGAGATCCTGCCCGAATTGTCCGTGTTCGAGAACATCCGCATCGGCGTCGAGGCGCAGGCCGGCGTCAGCGCGCGCCCGTGGATCTCGCGGGCGCTGCGCCGCAGTCTCGACGAACGGACGGTGGAACTGATCGAGCTCGTCGATCTCGCCGGGCGTGAGCACCGCCCGGTGGGCGAATTGCCGCATGGCGATCAGCGCGTCGTCGAAGTCGCCATGGCGTTAAGCTTGAGACCGCGGCTCCTGCTGCTCGACGAGCCGACGGCCGGAATGGGGGATGCCGAGACCGAACACATGGTCGAGCTCATCCGGCGGTTGCACCAGAACCAGGGCGTCAGCATCCTGTTCATCGAGCACGACATGGACATCGTCTTCGATATCGCACAGCGCATCACGGTGCTCGACCAGGGCAGGGTCCTGGCGGAAGGCGATCCGGAGGCGATCTCGGCCGACCCGCACGTCCGTGCCGCCTACCTCGGAGAGGTCGAATGACGGCCGCTCTGCGCCTCGACAACATCCATACCTTCTACGGCAAAAGCCACATCCTGCACGGGGTCTCGCTCGTGGTGAACGAGGGCGAGATCGTCACGGTGCTCGGCCGCAACGGGGCCGGCAAGACGACGACGGTCCGCAGCATCACCGGACTGACGCCGCCCCGCTCGGGAACGATCGAGATTCTCGGTCAGCAGACCAACCGCTGGCCGGCCCATCGCATCGCCGCGCTGGGCGTGGGTTATGTCCCGGAAGGCCGCAAGATCTTCGGCAGCCTCACCGTGCTGGAGAATCTGAAAGTCCCTCAGGCTCGCCCCGGTCCATGGACGCTCGAACGCGTGTTCGAGCTTTTTCCGCGGCTCGCCGAACGCCGCTCGCAGCTCGGTCGCCAGCTTTCGGGCGGAGAGCAGGAGATGCTCTCGATCGCGCGGCCGCTTCTGCTCAATCCGAAGCTGATGCTGCTCGACGAACCCTCGCAGGGCCTGGCGCCGCTGATCGTGCGCGAGGTCATGAACGTCGTGCAACGCATGCGTGAATCGGGATTATCCGTCCTGCTCATCGAGCAGAACGCCCCGCTGTCGCTGTCGCTCGCGGACCGCGCCTATGTGCTCGACGACGGCAAGGTCGTCTATGAGGGGCACGCCGCCGAGCTCGCCCGCGACACCGAGCTCGTCAACAAGCTCGCCGGCGCAGGGCGCAAGTCCGGATCGTCGGCACGGCACGGGCAGGGCGCCAAGGTGTAGGCGGTTCCGGTCCGATCGAATCAGGGTGCGTGCTCGCATCAGGCATCATTCCCCAGCCGGCTGGCGCTCTCTCGCCGGAACAGGCTCCGGCCACGCACCACGCTTCACGACGTTGAGGCGAGTTGCGCACGCAGCCATCGGGCTGTTGCATTTTCAGCACGTTTGCCGCCCGATCTGCGGCGGCTTGACCATGAGCGCGCAACCAGCCTTCCACCCGGCGCGTTGCCGAAGGTAAGTGGCTTTACGCTGCCGATTCCACTCGGCCGGCGCTGGGAAATTACGTGCGATAGACGTGGAAATCTCGCGATCTGCGTAGGCCGGCGGCGAATCTCGGTTCATGCTGCCGTGCCGGCGCAGGTCCCGCCAAGTGGGGAAGGAACAATCATGGTGGCAGGCGAGAAGCGGATGCGAGTGGGTCGCAGGGCGAGGGAACTGGTGTATGTGGCGTCGGCCCTGTGGCTGGCCGGGTGTTTCGGGATGGCGGCCGCCCAGGAGGGCAATCAGTACAGAGGGACCGAAGAGCAGCGCATGGCCTGCACGCCCGACGTGTTCCGCCTGTGCTGGGGCGACATCCCGAACGTCGACCGGATCGTGGCCTGCCTCAAGCGCGAACGGCCCCGCCTGAGCGCCGGCTGCCGCGCCGTATTCGAAATGGAAACCGCTTCCGCGCGGACGGCGGCCCGGGCCCATCGGCGCCATCACTATACGTTGGAGGCTCGCGCGGCGAGGCGGCAGAGAAGCCGCGATTGAGCGAACCCGCCCGGCGCTTCTCGTGACGGGGACCGGCAAATCGGCGGCCGGGAGGAAACCGGCCTTACCGGGACGCGCCTTCTGGCGGCCGCTCAAGCGGCGCGGCAGCCTTGCGGCGGAAACGGCCGGCGGGGCGGGATGATCCCGTTTGGCCCTCCGTTCAGGACCTCGTTGAGTTTTCGGCGGCAGAGCGCGATCAATGGCGGTTCCGGCGGCGACCCGCTGCCAGAGGGCGCGCTGCCGACATGCCTGCCAGCCTTTCCGAGATCTGGGCCGAGACACGCCTCGCCGTCCGCTCGTTGTACGAATTCGGCGAGAACCTCGTTACTCCGACCATCCGCCTCGGCGTCACCGGCCTGTCGCGCGCCGGCAAGACGGTGTTCATCACCGCCGTCGTGCATGGGCTCATGCACGGCGGCCGGTTTCCGGTCTTCGAGTCCCTCGCAGCCGGCCGAATCGCCCGCGCCCGCCTGACGCCGCAGCCGGACGACGCGGTCCCGCGCTTCGACTACGAGAACCACCTCGCGGCGATCGTCGAGGAGCGCCGCTGGCCGGAATCGACGACCCGGATCAGCGAATTGCGCCTCATCG
>CAYVBN010000580.1:0-4127 GCA_964449645.1 uncultured Hyphomicrobiales bacterium | reverse complement strand
GGCGCGGCGGCAGCAGCTCGGGCGCCGTCTTGCCGGTCATCTCCTCGCGCGGCACGCCGTGGTAGAGCTCGGCGGCGCGATTGACCAGGACGTAGCTGAGGTTCCGCGCGTCCTTGACGCAGATGCCGGCCGGCACGCTGTCGATGACCGTGTCGAGGAACTCGCGCGTGCGGCGCAGCTCGTCTTCGGTGTTCTTGCGTTCGGTGATGTCGACGATGCCGGAGAGCCGCGCATTGTGCCCGTTGTAGGTCAGAGAGCGCGAATAGACGGCGACGTCGATCTGGCTGCCGTCGGCCTTGACGTGCCGGCGGATGAGACCGGAATTGCCTTCGCCCTGCCCGGCGCTGAGGCAAACCTCGAGGCGCTCTCCGGGCGGGCGGATGTCGAACAGCGTCTTGGTGAGGAAGACCTCGCGCGGATATCCGTAATGGGCGACGGCGGCATCGTTGACATCGAGGAACCGCAGGGTCTCGCGGTCGAACAGCCACATCGGCACCGGATTGCTTGCGAACAGCAGCCGGAAGGACTCTTCGCGCCGCTTGAGCTCGGTGATATCGATGCGCACCCCGATGCTGCCGCCGTCGGCGGTCCGCCGCTCCTGGATGCGCACCCAGCGGCCGTCCGAATAGCGCTGCTCGTGGCAGGATTCCGGTTCGGCGTGGCGGGCGAGCCGTTCGGCGAGCCATTCCTCCTCGCGTCCGGCGATCCCCTGATAGAGACCGCGCGCGAGCCCCCTGCGCAGGATGTCTTCGAAGCGGGCGCCCGGCTCGATATTGCCCCACGAGGCGAACAGCTCGGCGTAACGCCGGTTCCACAGGACAAGCCGGTCGTCCGCATCGAAAAGGGCGAGCGCCTCGGGAACGACCTCGAATGCCTCCAGGAGACGTGCATGCGCGGCGCGCGCTTCGCGTTCCGCCCGTTCGGCCTCGGTGCGGGCGGCAGCGGCCGCCTGTTCGGCGCGGTAGCGTTCGGTGATGTCCTCGTGCGTCGCGACCCAGCCGCCGCCGATGATCGGCTGGCTGACGACCGAGATCATCCGCCCGTCGTCCAATTCGACGTTCCTGACGATGCCCCCGCCCTGCCCGCTCTTGGCGGTGATTTCCTTGGCGTATTGCTCGACGTTGCCCCTGAAGCATCCGGTCGCGGCGCGCGCCGCAAGCACCTCCTGGACGGTGCGGCCCGGTTGGACTGCGTCGCGCGGCAGCCGGTACATCTGAATGTAGCGCTCGTTGCAGAGCACAAGCCGGCCGGACGCATCGAACATCGCCAGGCCCTGCCGCATGTTGGACAGAGCGGCGTCGAGCCGGATGTTCTGTTCGCGGATCCGGTCGTCCGAGATGCGGTCGCCGATGGCGGCAACGAGGCACATGCCGAGAATCGAGATCGCGATGGTGGCGACCGCCAGCGCGAGAATCCCGGGTGAGATCATGAGCGCGCGCACGACGCGGGTCGGATCCGGCGCGATCTCGACCGCCCCCATGGCGGTGAAGTGATGCGCCACGACCGCAAAGCACAGCAGGATCGCGCCCACGAACCTCGCGACCACGCCCCTGCGATGCGACACGACCATCAGGGCGCCGATTCCGAAGATCATCCCGATCAGGATCGAGCTCGCGACGAGATCCCATTCCCATTCGATGCGCCCCGGCAGTTCGAGCGCCGACATGCCGGTGAAATGCATCATGGCGACGCCCGCCCCGATGATGGCGCCGCCCGCCATCGCGCCCCCGCGGGTCGCCAGATGGACCGCAACCGCGAACCCGACGGACGCCATGACGGCCGCCAGAACCAGGGAGAGGATGGTGAGGCCCAGGTCGTAACCGGTCACGACGCCGGTGTCGTACGCCAGCATGCCGATGAAGTGCGTCGCCCACATTCCGCATCCGCTCGCCGTCCCGGCGGTCAGGATCCAGATCGCCCGCACATGGCCGCGCGTCGCGCGGGCGCGCAGAAACAGATTTACGGCGGCGATGCTGGCGAGAAAGCAGACGAAGACGGCAAGGAGCACCAGTCGCCAATCATGCGAGTCGGTCAGGCAGGTCAGTACGCGAAACATTGTGCCCCCGGCGCATCAACTGCTCGGCAGGCGGCGACGCTAACAAGCGAAATGTTTTTTTCAGGTTACTTTCCGAAGCGTGAAGGCGCAGGCATGTGCGGAATCACCGCGCGAAAGATTTCGAGCGCGGGCAGTATTCAGACTTCGTCAACCATAAGAAGGATTCGTTCCGTTCAGACACGCACCGGCGGCGGCACACCGGATATCGCCGACGCGTGCGGGCGTGCATGCGGCGGCCGCGCTCACAGCTTGCGCAGCGCCACCTCTTCCACCCGGTGACTCTCGTCCTTCTTGAGGATGAGCTCCGCGCGCGGACGCGTCGGCAGGATGTTCTCGCGCAGGTTGACGAGGTTGATCCGCTCCCAGATCGACGTCGCCGTGGCGACCGCCTCGGCGTCGGTGAGCTTGGAGTAACGGTGGAAGTAGGACTTCGGATCGCTGAACGCGGTCCCACGCAGCGTCAGGAAACGATCGACGTACCAGCGTTCGAGCACGTCCTCCTCGGCGTCGAGATAGACGGAGAAGTCGAAGAAGTCCGACACGAACGGGACCGCCTTGCCGTCGCGCGGCAGGCGCCCGGCCTGCAGCACGTTGAGCCCCTCGACGATGAGGATGTCGGGCCGGTCGACCTCGACCCACGCGTTGGGCATCACGTCGTAGACGAGGTGCGAATAGACGGGCGCGCGCACCGGGCGCCGCCCGGCCTTGATGTCGGAGAGAAACCGCAGCAGGGCCGGAAGGTCGTAGCTCTCCGGAAAACCCTTGCGCTCCATCAGGCCTTCGCGCTCCAGGATGGCGTTGGGATAGAGAAACCCGTCGGTCGTCACGAGATCGACCGTCGGCACGTTGGGCCAGCGCGCGAGCAGCGCCTGTAGCACGCGCGCGGTGGTCGATTTTCCCACCGCGACCGAGCCGCCGACGCCGATCACATAGGGCATCGTGCTGTCCTCGGTCCCCAGGAACCGCTGCTGCGCCCGGAACAGGCGCTGCGTCGCCGCGACGTAGAGCGACAGGAGCCGCGACAGCGGCAGATAGATCTCCTCGACCTCCGACATGTCGAGGCGGTCGTTGAGCGAGCGCAGCCGCGACACTTCCTCGGGCGTCAGCGTCATCGGCGTGTCTTCGCGCAGCGACGCCCATTCGGCCCGCGGGAAGACCCGGTAGGGCGAAAGTCCGTCGTCGGCGCGCTGTTCCATGCGGGACGTCCGTCAGGCGCTCGGGCTCGACTTGCGCGAGGCCTTCTCCTCGAGGCCCGACTGCGACACGCGGCCGGCGAGCGCGGCCTCGACGTCGGCGAGCGCCACGCCCCTCGCGTTGAGCTCGACGAGCAGATGGTAGAGGAGATCGGCCGTCTCCGCGATCAGCCGCTCGCGGTTCTCCCCGACGGCGGCGAGCGCGGTTTCGACCGCTTCCTCGCCGAGCTTCTTGGCGCAATGGGAGATGCCCTTGTCCAGAAGCTTGCGGGTGTAGGAGGTCTCGGCCGTGGCGCCGGCGCGCTCTTGGATGCGACGTTCGAGGTCGCGGAGGGTGAAAGGGGTCATGAACGGCTCCAGGCCTGAGATATCATCTGTTGCCCCGCGGCGGGAGAGGGGTCAGGGATCGAGCCGCATCGGCAGGCCCGCGCGGGCCATGTATGTCTTCGCCTCGCGGACCGAATATTCCCCGAAATGGAAGATCGACGCGGCGAGCACCGCGGTGGCATGGCCGTCGCGGATGCCCTCGACCAGATGATCGAGGGTGCCGACCCCGCCGGAGGCGATCACCGGGATCGGCACGGCATCGGCCACCGCCCGGGTGAGTTTCACGTCGAACCCGCGCCGCGTGCCGTCGCGGTCCATGGAGGTGAGGAGGATCTCCCCGGCTCCGAGGCCTGCGACCTCGCGCGCATAGGCGATGGAGTCGAGGCCGGTCGCCTTGCGGACGCCGTGGGTGAAGATCTCCCAGCGGTCCGGCGCGCCGGGTCCCGACACCCGCTTGGCGTCGATCGCCACCACGATGCACTGGTCGCCGAATTTCTCGGCCGCCGCCTTGACGAAGCTTCGGTCCTGCACGGCCGCGGTGTTGATCGAGA
>CAYVBN010000579.1:0-2955 GCA_964449645.1 uncultured Hyphomicrobiales bacterium | reverse complement strand
CCGGCTACGGCACGCCGCAGGTCGGCAATCTTTTCGTGCTGGCCAATGGGCAGAACGGCAACAACACGCAGCTCAGCACGCAGAAGAACCTCGGCTACGACGTCGGATTCGACTGGACGCCGAATGCCGCTCTGACGTGGAGCGTGACGGGCTTCTACGAGTTCTTCCGTGACGAGCTGGTGACGCAGGCGACGCCGGTTAATTCACCGAATGCGAGCTTCACCTTCAACGCCCCGAACTCCGAGCACCGGGGCGTCGAAGTCGCGGCCGACTGGCGGTTTATGCCCGGGTGGCGGCTTACGGCGGCCTACACCTATCTCGACGAGGTCTACACGAATTACGTCGAGGACATCAAAAACGGCGCGACCTTCAGCTTCGACCGGGCCGGCAACAAGATTCCCGGCATTTCACCGAACGAGCTGACCGCGCGCCTCTCCTACGATCAGCTTGCGGGGCCGCTGCAGGGCCTCGGGGGATTCGTCGAGGTCCAGTGGAAGGACTCGTTCTATATGGACAACGCCAATCTCCTGCGGGCGCCGGGTTATGAGCTGGTCAATCTCAACCTGCACTATCAGAGGGATCTCACCTCGGATTATCTGAAGACGCTCAACCTTTACGTCGAAGTCCGCAACGTCTTCGACAAGACCTACGTGGCGGCCGCCAACAATATCGCGAATACGGTCACGGGGGCCGGTGTTCAGAATCCCGCGAGCGTGTTGGCCAACACCGGCGGCTCGATCTACGCCGGCGCGCCGCGCATGTTCGTGGCGGGCATGAAACTGGCGTTCCGATAGCAGGGCGAGGTGTCGTCATGATCCGAACAGCAACGTTTGCCGCGCTCGCCATCGTCCTTTCGTGCGTTGCCGCACCCGCGCAAATGAGCCATCAGCATGCGTCGGAAGCCGCATGCGATACGCCGGAGCTGCGCTGCGCGACGAAAGTCACGCCGACATTCGCGGCCGACGGGACCTTGTGGCTTGCCTGGATGGCCGGCGGCCGCGTCTCGGTTGCGGCGTCGAGAGATCTCGGTCGCACCTTCTCGACGCCGGCCGCGGTATCCAACGAGCCGCTTGCGCTCGATTGGGGGCCCGATGCGCGTCCCAAGATCGTCGTGGACCGGCAGAAGCGCATCTTCGTCGCCTTTTCCATTTTCAGGGACAAGAGCTTCAACGGAGAGGTGCTTTACACGCGCTCGGTCGATGGCGGCCGCAGTTTCGTCAAGCCCAAGCCGATAACGCCGAACACCGAAAGCCAGCGCTTCGAGGCGCTGGCGCTGGATGCCGACGGTTCGGTGTTCGCGACCTGGCTCGACAAGCGCAACCGGGTGCGGGCGCGCGCGAACCATGAGGACTACAATGGGGCGGCGCTGTTCTTCGCCTGGTCAAAGGACGGAGGCGCGACCTATTCCGAAGCCCGCATGGTGAAGGACGACACCTGCGAGTGTTGCCGGCTGGCCGTTGCGTTCGCCGGGCCGGGCCGTCCCGTCGTTCTCTTCCGCAACATCTTTCCCGGCAGCGTCCGTGATCATGCCATCGTCACTTTCAGGGATCCGGCCAGCCCGGGCGAGGTTTATCGCGTCAGCAATGACGATTGGCAGATCGAGGCGTGTCCACATCAGGGGCCCAGTCTCGCGATTTCCCCGACCGGGAGCTATCACGCGGTCTGGTTCACCGGGGGCAAGAACCGCAAGGGGCTGTTCTATGCGCGCTCGACCGATGGCGGCAAAACGTTCTCGGAACCGGTGGCCATCGGCCGGCGCGAGCGAAACCCGTCACGTCCTTACGTCCTGGTGAATTCCGCTGGCGCCGCTCTCGTCTGGAAGGAGTTCGACGGCGAGAAGACAAGCGTGAACCTCATGACGTCCGACGATGACGGGAAAACCTGGTCTCAACCGAAGGCGATCGCCGCAACGTCCGACGCGTCGGATCATCCTCTGCTCGTGAGCAACGGGCGGCGGATCTTTCTCTCGTGGATGACGAAAGCGGACGGCTACCAACTCTTGCCGATCGAGGACGTGCGATGAAATTCCGCCGATTGTTCCTTGTGATGCTGGCCGCGACGCTGTTCGCGCCTCAGCTCCATGCCGAGGGAAAGCTTCGCGCGTTCGAGCGCGGAAGCTGGCAGGCCATTTTGCATGCGCATGCAGGGCGCCCGACGATGGTGAATTTCTGGGGCGTCACCTGCGGCCCCTGCAAGATCGAGCTGCCGCTGCTCGGACAATTGATGAAAGAGAATCCTGGTCTCGATGTCGTGACGGTCGACGCCGACCTCGTCCCGAACCTGCCCGACGCCACGGCGTCGATGCTTGAGAAGGCAGGACTGTCGTCGGCCGAGAACTGGATGTTCAACGACGGCTTCGTCGAGCGGCTGCGCTATGAGATCGATCCGGGCTGGCAGGGCGATATCCCGCGCACGCTGCTGATCGCGCGCGACGGCAAGATCACCACCATCGAAGGCGCGGTCGACCCCAGGCAGATCAGAACATGGCTTGACGGGCAGGTGAGTGCCGCGCCGCGTTAGGCATTCGCCGGCGACGTGATGCCGCCGCGGGTCAGAGCGCCACGTGGCGGCTCATAGAAAGTGGTGGCTCATAGAAAATAGAAAGATGTCTGGAGATACGTCGCCCGGTCGGCGCCGCTGCCCATGCTCGGGGGCTGGGCCGAACGGCCGTCCGATGATCAGCCAAGGGCGTCAGGTTCGGGAGGTGTTGGTGGAGCCAGGGGGAGTCGAACCCCCGACCTCTTGAATGCCATTCAAGCGCTCTCCCAACTGAGCTATGGCCCCACACGAGAACGCGGCGTCGGGAGATCCGCGTTCGAATTCGGCAGTTATTTCAACTCATCTATTCAACTCATCGGCGCGAACGCATCGATCCGCGCCGGAAAACCCCTGAAATCACAAATCGAGGGCGATCTCAAGTCTCCTCCTCGTCCTCGATGTCGCCGCCAATGATCT
>CAYVBN010000578.1:0-3565 GCA_964449645.1 uncultured Hyphomicrobiales bacterium | reverse complement strand
GAGGATCACCGGCTCGATGATGCGGTCGCGACGATGAAGCGGCTCGGCGTGAAATATCTGCGCACCGGCCTTTCGTGGGCGGACAGCTTCCGTCCCAACGCGCTCGACTGGTTCGACCGCCAGATGGAGGCGCTGGCGGATTTCGACGTCACCGTCACGTTCTGCTTCACGCCCGAGCACTGCGGAATAGCCCCGCATCACACCAGTGCGCCGCGCGCGAGGGAGGAGTTCGCTCAATTCTGTGCCGACATGGTGCGGCGCTACGCGGGCGGCAGGATCGGCTGCGGCCATACGCAGGCTCCCGCGCTGGCGGGATGATCGGGGTTAATCCCGATGGGTCTCACGCGGACCACCGAGGAAACCAGACCGCGCGTGCATCGCTTTCTCGACGCGCTCGCGGACCCGTGCCGCCCATCGATCGAGGCCACCGATGTCGCGGTGGTCGTCGCGCATCCGGACGACGAGACCATCGGATGCGGCGCCCTGCTGCCGCGGCTCAGGGGCGTGACGCTGGTTCTCGTGACCGATGGTGCGCCACGCAATCTGGTCGACGCACGCCGGCATGGCTTCGCGAGCGCGGCGGCCTATGCGTCCGCGCGCGCCCACGAGCTCGGACAGGCGCTGTCGATCGCGGGCGTACCTTCGGCCGCACGCGTGACCTTCGGAATTCCCGACCAGGAAACGGCGTTTGCCTTGCGCAAGCTCACCGATCGGCTTGCTGCGCTGTTCGCCGCCCGTGACACGCGCTTCGTGCTCACGCATGCGTTCGAGGGCGGGCATCCCGACCACGACGCCACCGCCTTTGCGGCGCATTCCGCGGCGCGCCTCCTTCGCCGACAAGGGCAGGAGATGGACGTGCTGGAAATGCCGTTCTATCGCGCCGGCCCCGCGGGCATGGTCGTGCAGCGCTTCCTCGCGCGGCCCGACTGTGCCGAAACCGTCGTTCCGCTGTCGGACGAGGAACAGGCCTCGAAGCGGCGCATGATCGCCGCCCACGTGACCCAGCGCGACACGCTCGCGCCATTCGGGGTCGAAGCGGAGCGCTATCGTCGCGCGCCCGACTACGATTTCGCGGCTCCGCCCACCGAAGGCGGCCTTCTCTATGAGCGCTACGATTGGGGAATGTCAGGCGATCGGTGGCGCGCACTCGTCGCCGAAGCGCAGCGCGACCTCGCATTCGGAGCTGCGCCGTGCGCCTGACGATCCTGCAGGTCGCGTATCCACTGGCCCCCGTCGGCCCTGACACCGCGGGCGGCGCGGAGCAGATCCTCGGGCACATCGATCGCGCCCTGGTCGAAGCGGGTCACCGCTCGCTCGTGATCGCGCGCGCGGATTCGCAAACGGCCGGAACGCTCGTTCCGGTGCCGCGCATGGACGGCCCGCTCGACGACGATGCGATCCGCGCCGCGCACCGCCATCACGCCATGGCGATCCAGATGGCGCTCGCGCGCTGGCCGGTCGATCTGATCCACATGCATGGCGTCGACTTTCACGCCTATCTGCCGCCGCGCGGTGTGCCGGTCCTGGCGACGCTGCATCTGCCGGTCGATTGGTATCCGCCGGAAGCGCTGTCCCCTTCACGGCCGGATACGTGGCTGCACTGCGTCTCTGCCACCCAGCACGCCACCTGCCGCGACAGCCGCTGCCTGCTGCCGCCGATCGAGAATGGAGTGCCGGTTCCTGCGTCGCTCCCGCGCCAGGCCAAACGACGGTTCGCCCTGGCGATGGCACGCATCTGCCCGGAAAAAGGCATCCACCACGCCATCGACGCCGCCAAGCGCGCCGGCATTCCGCTCCTCATTGCCGGCGAGGTCTTCAATTACCCTGCGCACCGGCGCTATTTCGAGGAGCAGGTCGCGCCACGACTCGATCCTGCGAGACGCTTCATCGGTCAGGTCGGCTCCCGGCGCAAACAGCGGCTGCTCGCGGCGGCACGCTGCCTTCTCGTACCCTCGCTCGTGCCGGAAACGAGCTCTCTGGTTGCGCGCGAGGCGCTCGCGGCCGGAACACCGGTGATCGCCTTTGCGCAAGGCGCCTTGCCCCAACTCATCTCGCACGGCCGCACGGGATTTCTGGTCCGCAGCGTGGACGAGATGGCGGCCGCGATCCGCGCCGCGCACGGCATCGATCCGAACGCGTGCCGAGAGGCCGCTCGGCCCTTCTCTCTCGACCGCATGATCGAACAGTATTTCGCACTCTATCGGCGCCTGGTGCGATCGCATCATGCGCCCATGGCGGGGACCGCATGAACGGCCCGCCCCTTTCAATCGAAGAGATTCACGACGCGGCGCATCTGCATCGTCTCGTCCCGGAGTGGTGGTCGCTATGGCACCGCACGCCGACGGCGACGCCCTTTCAATCCCCCGCCTGGCTCCTGCCGTGGTGGACGACCTTTTCGCCGGGCGAACTGCACGTCATCGCCATGCGCGACGGTGACCGGCTGGTGGGCCTGGCGCCCTTCTATATCGAATCGACTCCGCACCGCCGCCGACTGCTGCCGCTTGGCATCTCGCTCAGCGACTATCTCGACGTTTTGCTCGATCCTCAGGTCGCGGACCGTGCCGGGCGCGCGCTCGTCGACCATATGGAGAATTGCCGCGATCTCTGGGACGAATGGGAAGTGTGCGATCTTCGTCCCGAAGCCCTCGCGCTTCGCTTCCCCTGCCCGGCCGGTTGTGCCGAGACCAGCGACGAGGTGGTCTCCTGTCCGGTCCTGGCGCTGCCGCCCTGTTACGACGGATTGCGGACCTGCGTGCCCGCCCGCAAGCGGCGGGCGCTCCGGATGTCGCGCCATCGCGCCGAGCGCCGCGGTGCCGTCGATATCGTCCCGGCCGACCACGTGACGGCGGCTGCCATGTTCTCGGATCTCGTGCGGCTGCATCGCGCGCGCTGGGAGCAGCGCGGAGAGCCCGGCGTTCTGGACGACCCGCGCGTGCTGCGATTCCATCGCGAGGCGCTGCCAGGCCTCATCGAGTCCGGTCTCGCCCGGCTCTATGGCCTGGCCATCGGCGGCAAGTGCATCGCCGTCTACTACGGTTTCCAGCACGGGCCGTGCGCCTACGCCTACCTGGGCGGATTCGACGTCGACTATTCGTTCGAGAGTCCCGGGACGCTACTGCTCGGATACGCAATCGAGCGCGCGGTCCGGGACGGCGCGCGTGAATTTCATTTTCTGCGTGGCCGTGAAGGCTACAAATATGGATGGGGCGCCGAAGATCGACCGAACCGCCGGCGGGTCTTCAGGCGCGTCGCGCATCATGCCGTCGTCTGAATCCCGAGCGGCCTCGACCGGCGCCGTCCCTGACGCCGTACGCCGTCCGTTGCTCGCCTGCGCGCGCGGCGACCTTCCACCGAACGTCGCGCTCGTCCAGCTCTTCATGACCGCCGGCGACGACACGCAGGCGGAAATCGCATTGGCGGAAACGACCCGGCAGATCGAGCAGACGCACGCCTCAGGGGCCGACCGGCTGCGCGCCGTCCGCCGGCTCTGGGATACGACGCCTGGCGCGTTCGAAACCGTTCGTCTGGTCCTGTGCAGTCACGATCGGCCGCGCCAGGCGGCGGC
>CAYVBN010000577.1:0-13300 GCA_964449645.1 uncultured Hyphomicrobiales bacterium | reverse complement strand
CGCCGTGCAGCCGGACGAAATGCTGAAGGATCCGGCGCTCGAAGCGCGGGCGCGGACGCTCTCGCGCGAGCTGCGCTGCATGGTCTGCCAGAACCAGTCGATCGACGATTCCGAGGCGCCGCTCGCCCGCGACCTGCGCCTTCTGGTGCGCGAACGGCTCAAGGCCGGCGACAGCGACGCGCAGGTTCTCGACTTTCTGACGGCACGCTACGGACAATTCGTGCTGCTCAAGCCGCGCTTCGAATGGCACACGGCCCTTCTTTGGCTGACGCCCGGCGGCGTGCTGCTGATCGGCGCATGTGCCTTGTGGCTCGGCGTGCGAAAACGCCGTCGTGGCGATCCCGCCGGTTTCGGCCAGCCGGAACTCACGGCGGCCGAGAAGGATCGCATCGCTGAATTGACGAAAACGGCGGCGTCCTAGCTGTGAAGCCTCAACAGCTTGTCCTCGGAGCGCCAAATAGCGGGCGATCGCCGGCGACAGAAAAGCCCCATTCCCGATCGTGGAAGTGAAGGAACTCCGGCGCGGAGAGAGACCAGCCGCATTGCAGCCGACCATCCGGCCCCGTCCTTGTCTGGTTCATCCGTCAGTTCGCAGGAAATCGAGCCGCAGGTCGGTCCGACTCGGCGTGATCTCGAGGATCTCCGCGCTCACCACATCGTGGGCGACAAAGGGATCGTCATTCACTCGCGCCTCGAGCTCTGCTAGCGACATCCCGTGCGCCAGAATCCCGCCGCCTAACTTCGGCTGAATGCTTCCGGTGAGCAGGAACACGCCGTCATCGAAGCCGCGCTTGATCCAAGCGTTATGGCCCTCCATGAATTGGCCGGCTTGACCCTTGTTGTTCGAAAGCTTCAACAACACCACAAACATTGGAGCACTCCCAAAATCCTCGGGCTGCGGAGCTCACCCGCTCTTTCGAGCCGTACGCCCGACCGATCCCGTGCCAGCGGTTCTGCTCTCCCGCGTCCCGTGCCCACTAGAGCACGTCACGATGTGATGGAATCGGGACGTGCTCTAGATTCTACGCTTAATCGCATTTTCTACGGCGAACCGGTGTCCACTTCGCCGGAAAATGCTCTAGGGGCTTGCTCCCTTTCATGATCGGACGCGGCGGCTTGCGCGCATGCGTCCAGCCATGCAAACATCTGCTCGACTTCCTGCCGAATGAAATCCTCGTCCTGGAAGCTGCTTGCGAGCGTTGCGACGCCCTGGCTGCGAGCGAGGAGGTGCATCGCCAGCCTGTCGGCATCCCGTTCGCGACCGAGAAGCATGAACTGCCTGCGCAGCCACGTCCTGAACAGCGTGAACAGCTCGTTCGCTTCCGACTGTGCCGCGTGATTGAGCTTCCCGAGTTCGCTGCATAGCGTGCCGACCGGGCAGCCATAGCGCTTTATGTTGGCCCGATTGGCGACCAGAATGTGGATGAAGCTCCTGATCCGATCAGTAGGAGTCTTGCCCTCGATCTCCCATTTGTCGAGCATTGCCCGCGTCGCGGCGAGGCGCCGATTGATCACGGCGTCGAGGATTTCGTCCTTGGTCTTGAAATGGAAATAGAAATTGCCGCGCGAAATCTTCACGACGTTTGCAATATCCGAAAAGGATGTGTGCTCGTAGCCTTGCCGATAGAACAGTTCATCGGCGGCCTTGACGATATGTTCGCGCGTGCTTTGAGGGCTCATGCGTTCACTCCTCTCAGGGGACGACACAACCCTCAGGCCGCCAGGTACTCGCTGCGATAGACCGGATAGTCGACATAACCGGCTTCGCCCCCACTGTAGAAGGTGGCCGGATCGGCCCTGTTCAGCGGCAGGTTATCGCGATAGCGGCGCACCAGGTCCGGATTAGCGAGGAACGGGACGCCGAAGGCGATGAGATCCGCGGCGCCGCTCTGAAGCGCGGCCTGGGCGCGTGCTAGGTCGTAGCCGTTGTTGGCGATGTAGGGTGCCGCGAGCCTGGCGCGCAGGGCGCGGTAGTCCAGCGCACTCGCTTTCGACATCATGTCGCCTTCGAGCACATGGACGTAGGCCAGACCGCGCGGGCTCAATTCGTCCATGAAATACCCGAAGTGCGCTTGCGGGTCGGAATCCGACATCGAGTTGAAGCTGTTCTCCGGCGTCAGCCGTAGCCCGACGCGCGACGCGGACCATACACCGGACACGGCGTCGAGTATCTCGTTCAGCAGGCGCATCCGGTTCCGCACGCTGCCGCCATAGGCATCGGTCCGCCGATTGCTTCCGTCCCGCAGAAACTGATCGATGATGTATCCGTTGGCGCCGTGGACCTCCACGCCATCGAAGCCCGCACGCTTCGCCATCACAGCGCCATGCTGAAACTGCGCGACGATCCCCGCTATCTCGCTGGTCTCGAGCGGGCGAGGCGTCACGAAGTCTTGCATCCCGGAATAGGTGACGGCTTGTCCCGCGGGCCGCAACGCCGACGGGCCGACCGGGATCGCGCCTCCCGGCAGCAGGCTTGGATGGGATATCCGTCCGCAATGCTGCAATTGCGCGAAGATGCGGCCGCCAGCGGAGTGCACGGCATCCGTGACGCGCAGCCAGCTCGCTGCCTGCGGATCGGTGAATAGGCCGGGTGTTCGCGGATAGCCCACCGCCTCGGCCGAGACGGGAGCGGACTCGGTGATAATCAAGCCGGCGCTTGCGCGCTGCTGATAGTAGATTTCCATCATTGGCGTCGCCACACCGGCTTCGTCCGCACGGTTTCGGGTCATCGGAGCCATCACGACCCGGTTCGCGAGTGTCAGATCGCCCAATTGGAACGGCGCGAACAAATCTCCTGACATGGGCCCCTCATTAGTTGAATGACTCGGACGATTGTCCTAGGCCAAGACTAGGACGGGCGTCCGAGTGGCGTCAAGGCGTTCCCCTAAGGGTGCAAGTCAGCCCACGCTTAACCGGCGCGGCTACCGATCGAGGTGCGGTGGCATCCCTCGCCGGGCCGCGCCGGGGCCCGGCGAGGGATCCGGCGTTGATTTGCCGGACCTCCGTTCCACGTCGATGTATATGAATTCACAAGATAATCGCCTCGATCCTCGTTTCTTACGAAACTTTAATCCCCTTGTCAGGGCCCGGTAAGGCGGCGGTCTCCATGGTGGCGCTCAAACAGCGCTCATTTCCGCGGCGCGGCTTCCAGAGAGCCCCGCGGGGAACCAGATGGAGACTTTCTTCATGTCGGAGACCGTTCGGCAGGTGCGGCGGATCCTGTCACCGCGTCGCCTCGTCCTCCTCGGCACGGTTGCCGTGGTCGGCGGCGGCTTGGCGTTGGGTGATCACGGTCTCGGGCTGCGCAGCTCCGCACTGGTCTCGCCGGCCTACGCCCAGACCTTGGCCAAGCCGGTCGGATTCGCCGACATCGTCGAGAAGGTGAAGCCGGCGGTCATCTCGGTTCGGGTCAAGATGGACGCCGGCCCGCAGATGAGCCTCGATGAGTTCGACTTTCCGCAGGGCAGTCCGTTCGAATTCTTCTTCCGCCGCTTCGGCAAGCCCGACGGTCTCGACAGGCCGCGCGGCGGGCAGCGGCGGCACAACTTCACCACCGGCCAGGGCTCCGGATTCTTCATCTCGGCCGACGGCTATGCGGTGACGAACAACCACGTGGTCGACAAGGCCGAGAGCGTCGAGGTCACCACCGACGACGGCAAGACCTATACGGCCAAGGTGATCGGCACCGATCCGCGCACCGATCTAGCGCTCATCAAGATCGAAGGCCGCAAGGACTTCCCATTCGTGCGCCTGTCCGACACCGCGCCGCGCATCGGCGATTGAGTGCTCGCGGTCGGCAACCCCTTCGGCCTCGGCGGCACCGTGACGGCCGGCATCGTCTCGGCGCGCGGCCGCGACATCGGGGCGGGGCCCTACGATGACTTCATCCAGATCGACGCGCCGGTGAACAAGGGCAATTCCGGCGGCCCGGCCTTCGACGTGAACGGCGACGTGATCGGCGTCAACACCGCGATCTTCTCGCCCTCCGGCGGCTCGGTCGGCATCGCCTTCGCCATTCCGGCCGAGACCGTGAAGTCGGTGGTGGCACAACTCAAGGACAAGGGCGTTGTCACCCGGGGATGGATCGGCGTTCAGATCCAGCCGGTGACGTCGGACATCGCCGACAGCCTCGGCCTGAAGAAGGCCGAAGGCGCGCTCGTAGCCGAGCCGCAGGCGAACAGCCCGGCCGAAAAGGCCGGCATCAAGTCCGGCGACGTCATCGTCGCCGTCAACGACGAGCCGGTGAAGGATGCCCGTTCGCTCGCGCGGCGCATCGGCGCCATGGCGCCCGGCACCACCATCCGGCTCGCGATCAATCGCTCCGGCTCGGATCGCAACCTGACCCTGACCCTGGGCGAGCTGCCGAGCAAGAAGGAGGCGCGTGCCGAGAAGGCGGGCACCGAGGATCGCGAGGTGGCGAGCACCGAGGTGCCCAAGCTCGGGCTGTCGCTCGGGCGCCCGGGCTCGGTCGCAGGCTCCGACGGCAGTGAAGGCGTCGTCGTCACTAATGTGGATCCGGACGGCCCGGCCGCCGATCGCGGCTTCCGGACCGGCGACGTGATCCTCGAGGTCGCCGGAAAGACCGTTTCGAGCCCCGCCGATGTCCGCAAGGCGGTGAATGAGGCTCGTTCCTCGGGCAAGCGGACCGTGTTGATGCGGGTGAAGTCGAGCGAGGGGACGCGGTTCGTCGCGATCCCGCTCGGCAACGCCTGAACGAGATGGGTCGTATCGCTGGCATCCGTCGCCCCCGCCAGCGGTACGGCTCATGGGGACGGGCTTCGGCCCGCCCCCACTGAATACGGACCTCGGTTCCGGCATCCGTCGCCCCCGCCGGAACCGGGTATGGAGGGGGTGGCAGGGCTCGTCCTTGCCACCCCCTCTCTCGTTTGGGGGCCGTGCGGAGCAGGATGTCTGCGGCGAGGCCGCGCTTACGCGACCTCGGCATCTGCATTCCAAATTCGCTAGTGTCCCGATTCCGAAGTTCGCAGACACTCGCGGCACCTGCAGCCGGACTTGCCGCCCGCTTGTGCGAACTTCGGGTTCGGGGCACTAGAATTGATTGAACAATGTCGAGTGAGGGCCCCAATACCGATCCGTGGGCCGTGATCGTTGACGGTTTGCAGTCCATGCGCCTGTTGATTATCGAAGACGACCGCGACGCTGCCGAATACCTGGTCAAAGCCCTGCGCGAAGTGGGGCACGTCGCCGATCATGCGGCCGACGGCGAGGAAGGCTTGGCGCTCGCCGCGGACGGGCATTACGACGTCCTCATCGTCGACCGCATGCTGCCGAAAATCGACGGCCTCTCGGTCATCGGCGCGCTGCGCAAGAAGGACGTGGACACGCCGGTCCTGATCCTCTCGGCGCTCGGGCAGGTCGATGACCGGGTCAAAGGGCTGAGGGCCGGCGGCGACGACTATCTGCCGAAGCCTTATTCGTTTGCCGAACTGCTGGCCCGGGTCGAGGTCCTGGCGCGCCGCCACGGCGGCCGGGGGGAGGAGACGGTGTACCGGGTCGGCGACCTCGAGCTCGACCGTCTGTCGCACCGGGTGGTCCGGGGCAAGGACGAGATCGCCCTGCAGCCGCGCGAATTCCGCCTTCTGGAGTACCTGATGAAGCACGCCGGCCAGGTGGTCACCCGCACCATGTTGCTGGAAAACGTCTGGGATTATCATTTCGATCCGCAGACGAACGTCATCGACGTGCACATATCGAGGCTGCGATCTAAGATCGACAAAGGATTCGCTCAGCCGCTCCTGCATACGGTGCGCGGGGCGGGATATATGATCCGTTCGTGACGGCGCTCGGTAAACTCCTTCGTACGACCGCGTTCAAACTGACGCTGGTCTATCTGACGGTTTTTGCGCTCTTCGCCGCTTTCCTCCTCGGCTATTTCGCCCTCAATACGCGGCGGCTGATCACCGAGCAGATCACCAGCACGGTCGACGCCGAGATCACCGGACTCTCCGAACAGTACAATCAGGGCGGCATCCGGCGGCTCGTGCTGATCGTCGAGCTGCGCTCGCGCCGGCCCGGGTCGAGCCTCTATCTCGTGACGGCGCCGTCCGGCGAGGCGCTTGCCGGCAATGTCGGCTCGCTCGAACCGGGCATCCTCGATCGGCCCGGCTGGACGGAAACGGCCTACCGGCGCCTCGACGAGCCGGAATCGATCGAGCACCACGCGCTCGTTCGCGTGTTCCAGCTCGCGGCGGGGTTCCGGCTGCTGGTCGGCCGCGACCTGGAGGAGCGCGAGCGGCTGTTCAGCATCATCGCCACCGCCGGGCGCTGGTCGGTGCTGATGGTCGTGGTGCTCGGGCTCGGGGGTGGGTTCTTCGTCAGCCGGCGCGTGCTCAAGCGCGTCGACGCCATGACGGACACGACCCAGACCATCATGGCGGGCGACCTCACCGGGCGGCTCCCGGTGGCCGGCACCGGCGACGAGCTCGACCGCCTCGCGTCCAACCTCAACGCCATGCTCGAACGCATCGAGTCGCTCATGCGCGGGTTGAAGGAGGTCTCGGACAACGTCGCGCACGACCTCAAGACGCCGCTGACGCGCCTGCGCAACCGCTGCGAGGCGGCGCTGCGCACCGCGAAATCCGATGCCGAGTATCGCGCGACGCTCGAATCGACCATCGAGGAATCCGAGGAGCTGATCCACACGTTCGACGCGCTGCTGATGATCGCCCGCGCGGAATCGGGCGAGGCGCGCGACGGCATGACGGAGTTCGATGCCGGCGAGATCGCCCGCGACGTCGGCGATCTGTACGAGCCGCTGGCCGACGAGAAGGGCCTTGCCCTGCACGTCGAGACCGACGGACCGGCGCCCGTGAAGGCGAACCGGGAGCTCGTGAGCCAGGCGCTCGCCAATCTCATCGACAACGCCATCAAGTACGCGGCGCCGGACGAGGGGCAGGCGAACGGCGTTCCGGCCGACATCGTGGTGACCACCGCGACCGAAGGGGACCGCATTCTGCTCAGCGTCCGCGACACCGGCCCGGGTATCCCGGAGGCGCAGCGCGGCCACGTGGTCGAGCGCTTCGTCCGCCTCGAGCAGAGCCGCTCGAAGCCCGGCTCGGGCCTCGGCTTGAGCCTTGCGTCGGCCGTCGCCCGGCTGCACGGTGGCGAGCTGAGGCTCGAAGACAACGCGCCGGGCCTCAAGGCCGTCATTGCGCTTCCCCGCGCGGAGCCGCCGGCTTAAGGAGAAGGCGTGGCGGCACAGCGGGCGACCGGAATTACGAGCAGCGGGCGGACCTTGGCGGAGCGTATCGTGAGTGCGCCGCGCCCGGCCGCGAGCGCGTCCGCACGCCATGCCGAATGGCTGTCCGCGATCGCCGCGACGCCGGCCGGAGCGGCGCTCCAGGCCGCCGAGGCCGCGCACCCGACTTATGCGTGGCTGATCGGGTCGCTGTCCGACCACTCGCCGTATCTTTGGGACCTCGTCACCGCCGATCCTGACCGCCTGGCGCGGCTGCTCGCGAGCGATCCCGACGAGCGCCTTCCGGCGCTTCTTGCCGATACGGTGCGGGACGTCGCCGCCGCCTCGTCGGACACGGATGCGATGCGGCTCCTGCGCCGGATGAAGAACGAATCGGCGCTCCTGATCGCGCTCGCCGACATCGGCGGCGCCTGGGAGGTGATGCAGGTCACGCGCGCCCTGACGGCCGTGGCCGACGCTGCGCTGCAGGCCACGGTCCGCTTCCTGCTCCGCGCGGCGATGCGCGACGGCAAGCTCGCGCCTGGCAGCGCGGACAGTCCCGAGGAGGGCTGCGGCTACGTCGTGCTCGCCATGGGCAAGATGGGCGCGCACGAGCTCAACTACTCGAGCGACATCGATCTGATCGTCTTCTACGATCCCCAGGCGTCGGCGCTGCCGGCCGGCGCGGAGCCGACCGGGATCTACGTCCGCCTGACGCGCAGCCTGGTGAAGATGCTCCAGGAGCGGACCGCGGACGGCTACGTGTTCCGCGTGGACCTGCGCCTGCGGCCTGATCCGGCCTCGACCCAGATCGCGATCTCGGTGCCGGCGGCGCTCGACTACTACGAGAGCGTCGGACAGAACTGGGAACGCGCCGCGCTCATCAAGGCGCGGCCGGTGGCCGGCGATCTCGCGCTCGGCGAGCGGCTGCTCAAGGACATCTCGCCGTTCGTCTGGCGCAAGTATCTCGACTTCGCCGCGGTCGCCGACGTGCACGCGATGAAACGGCAGATCCATGCCTACCGCGGGCACGACGAGATCGCCATCGAGGGCCATAACGTCAAGCTGGGCCGCGGCGGCATTCGCGAGATCGAGTTCTTCGTCCAGACCCAGCAGCTCATCGCCGGCGGCCGCCACCCCGAACTGCGCCGCCGCGAGACGCTCGACATGCTGGACGTGTTGGCGGCGGGCGGCTGGGTCGACGCCGAGGCCGCGCGCGAGCTCGCCGAGGCCTATCGTTTCCTGCGCATGGTCGAGCACCGGCTGCAGATGGTGGCCGACGAGCAGACCCACTCGCTGCCGGCCGACCCGGCCGCGCTCGCGCATTTCGTCCGCTTTCTCGGCTTCGAGGGCCGCGACGACTTCGCCCGGGTCTTTCTCCATCACCTGCGCACGGTCCAGCGCCACTACGCGGCGCTGTTCGAGGACACGCCGACGGTCGAAGGCCTCGAGCGTCCGCTCGTGTTCCCGCGCGACGCCAACGACCGCGACACGGTGGATCATCTCGCCGAGCTCGGATTCCGCCAGCCGCTCGAGGCTTCGGCGACGGTGCGGCGCTGGCTCTCCGGCTCATATCGTTCGCTCAGGGGCGAGTTCGCGCGCGGGCATCTGGTCGAGCTCGTTCCGGTGTTCCTCGACCAGTTGGCGCGCACGGAGCATCCCGACGCCGCGCTTGCCGCGCTCGACCGGTTCCTCGCGGGACTGCATGGCGGCGCACGGTTTTATTCGCTGCTCCATCGCAACCGCGACCTCGTGGCGCTGCTCGCCACCATTCTCGGCACGGCGCCGCGGCTCGCCGACATTCTGGCGCGCCAGCCGGAGGTCATGGACGCGCTGCTCGACCCGACCTTCTTCGGCACGCTGCCGGACGCGGAGAAGCTCGCGCAGTCGCTCCTGCTCTCGCTCGACCAGTCGCTCAGCTTCGAGGATTTTCTCGACCGCGCGCGCATGTTCGGCCACGAACAGATGTTCCTGATCGGGGTGCGCATCCTGTCCGGGACCGTCTCCGCCGCGCAGGCCGGCGAGGCCTTCGCGAGGCTGGCCGACGTGGTGATCCGGGTCGTGCGCCAGGCGGTCGAGGACCAGTTCGCCCGCCTGCACGGCCGCCTGCGGGGGCAGGAAGCAGCCGTCCTGGCGATGGGAAAGCTCGGCGGCCGCGAGATGACGGCGGGCTCCGACCTCGATTTGATCGTCGTCTATGATTTCGATGCCGAGCATCCGGAATCGGAGGGCGAGCGGCCGCTCTACGGCGGACAGTATTTCGCGCGTTTCACGCAGCGTCTGGTCAACGCGCTGTCGGCCCAGACGAACTACGGCCGGCTCTATGCCGTCGACATGCGGCTGCGCCCGTCCGGCCGCTCCGGGCCGGTGGCGACGTCGATTGCGTCGTTCGAGGACTACCAGGAGAACGAGGCCTGGACCTGGGAGCACATGGCGCTCACCCGGGCGCGGGTGATCTCGGGGTCTCCGGCTTTCTCGGCGCGGGTCGATGAGGTGATCCGCCGCGTGCTCTGCCGCGAACGCGATGCGCAGACGGTTGCGGGCGACGTCCTGGAAATGCGCCGCGCGATCGCGACCGAGAAGGGCGACCAGGACCGCTGGAACATCAAATATGCAGCCGGCGGGCTGATCGACCTCGAGTTCATCGCGCAGTACCTGCAGCTCGTGCATGCCGCCGCCCGGCCGGAGATTCTCGATCCCTCGACCGCGCGGGTGTTCGAGAAGGCGGCGCGCTTCGGCCTGTTGTCAGCCGAGGATGTGGACGTGCTGCGGCCCGCGATCCGGCTCTACGACGATCTCACACAGATTTTGCGGCTGTGCCTGTCGGGACCGTTCGACCCGAAATCCGCCGGCGCGGAACTGCTCGGGCTCCTGGCGCGCGCGGCCGACCTGCCGGATTTCGTGACGCTCGACGCGCATCTTGCCGAGACCCAGAACCGCGTGCGCCGCTGTTTCGCGCATATTCTGGGCGGCGAGCCCTGAGCCGGGCATCCCCCTGAACGGCCACCCCCGGCGTCCGCCTAGGCGCGGACGCCGGGGGTCCCCCGACATCGACCCTCACTGGAGGGCCCCGAAACCTGTTTCCGCCGCTGTCTGCTCGCGCACGAGACCGTCCGCGGCGGGAAGCCCGCGCGGAATGCGCACCACCACCAGCGTGCCGACCGCGAGGGTGGAGCGGATGCGCATCGCGCCGCCGTGCAGCGCGACGAGCGACTTGGAGATCGCGAGCCCCAGGCCCGAGCCCTGATGGGTCTTGGTGAGCTGGTTTTCCACTTGCTCGAAGGGACGGCCGAGCTTGCGCAGCGCTTCTTTTGCGATCCCGATGCCGGTATCCGCGATGGCGACGAGGATCGAGTCGCCCGAGGCGCGGCCCCGCACGGTGATGCGTCCGCCCGGCGGCGTGAACTTCACGGCGTTCGACAGCAAGTTGAGAACGATCTGATTGAAAGCGCGGCGATCGGCCATGAAGCGCAGGTCGCCGGCGATATCGGACGTGAGCGACACGTCCTTCTCCTCGGCGCGGGCAGCGACGATGCGGATCGAGTCGGCCAGGATCCGGTCGAGCTGCAGTTCCTCCGGCTCGAGGCGGATGCGCCCGGCCTCGATCTTCGACATGTCGAGCACGTCGCTGATGACGTCGAGCAGGTATTGTCCGCTCTGGCGGATGTCGCGGCAGTATTCGCCGTAGCGCTCCGCCCCGAGCGGGCCGAACATGCCGGCTTCCATGATCTCGGAAAACCCGATGATCGCGTTGAGCGGCGTGCGCAGCTCGTGGCTCATGTTGGCGAGGAACTTGGACTTCGCCTGGTTGGCTTCCTCGGCGCGGGTCTTCTCCTGCGCGTATTTCTGCGCCAGCTCGGTGAGCTGCTGGGCCTGGGATTCGAGCGCCTGCTGCGAGGCGCGCAGATCAGCGATGGTGGCGATCAGGCGATGCTCGCCGTCCATCAGCTTCTCTTCGTGCAGTTTGATGGTGGTGATGTCGGTCCCCACCGAGACGTAGCCGCCGTCCTTGGTGCGCCGCTCGCTGATGTGCAGCCAGCGCCCGTCCTCGAGCTGCGCCTCGAAGGTGCGCGAGCCCGGCGTGTCGTGGCTCGCCAGCTTGGTGCGCACCATCGGCTGCCGGCCGGCCGCGACGACGACACTGTAGGGGGTGCCGGGGACGATTGCCTCGTCGGGCAGTTCGTGCAGCGACTGGAAATTCGAATTGCACAGGACAAGCCGGTTCTCGGCGTCCCAGAGGACGAAGGCTTCCGGAATGGTCTCGATGGCGTCGCGCAGGCGCAGGTCGGCCGCCGCCGTCTTCTCGACCAGCGTCTTCTGTTCCGTGACGTCGACGGCAATGCCGATCAGATGAAGACCGGCGTCCTCGACCTGGCGCGCCACCTCACAGCGCACGCGCAGCCACACCCAGTCGCCGCACGCGTGGCGCATACGGAAAGCGCGATCGATCGAGACCGTCTTGCCGTCGACCAGTTGAGCGGCGAGGTCGTAGAGGTTGATATCATCCGGATGAACGAAGGCGTTGACCTCGCCGAAGGCGAGCAGCTCGTCTTTCGGGGCAAGGCCCAGGATGGCGAACATCGACTGCGACCAGAAAATCCGGCCGCGCGCGATGTCCCAATCCCACAGGCCGCAGCGGCCGCGGTTGAGCGCCGTATCGATCCGCCCGCGCACCGTGTCGTAGATGAGGTCCGCCTCGCGCGCGCGCGTCGCCTGCCAGTGGAAGGCGAAGCCGAGGATGAGGACCACGAAACCCGTGGTCGCGGAAAGGGTGACGGTGAGGGCCGAATCCGACAGCCACGCCGCGAGCGCAGCATCGCGCGGCTGGATGATCGCAAGCTGGCCGAACGGGGCTTTGAGGTCATGAACGGTCGCGAACGCCCGCGTGTCGTCGGCGAGCACCGTCTGAAGCACGCCGGCGGTGGCGCCGAAGGTGGTGAGCGGCTGGCCCGGTCCCAGAATGTCGAGGAGCTGGCGGCGGGCGAGCTCGGGCTTCGGCGCCGCGGCGATGATCGTGCCGGTGAGGTCGGTGACCAGCACCAGCCGGCCGGCCTGGATCGCTCGGGCGGGCAGGGCGGCTTCGAGGGCCGTCTGGGCGTGGCGGACAAGGTCGGACCGGCCCTCGGGGGCCATATGGTCGAGCCGTTCCTGCACCAGCACGGCGAGGAGGTCGATGTCCTTGACGTTGTCGGCGACCGTCCGTTGCCGGTGTTCGAGGATCTGGATGGCGGCCCCGACCGCGATCGTCGCCAGGAACGCGACGATCAGGACCGGAACGGCCTTGCGCAGAAGCGGTTCAGCGTTGAGGAGGCGAAGATAGGTCGGCTTGGCAATCGATTGTGCCAGCCCCCGGATAGAATGAGTACGCGTGGACGCGCTCGCCAATTGAGCGGCCCGCATCGGTGGCCTCCCTCGGATGTCCCCTACACCTTCGACCGGAAGGATGTGCCGCATCTCTCCGAATCGTGGCCATTGGAATCCAAAGCGGGTTCTTTGTCGAGAGTCCCGGAATCACTTTTTGCGTCGGTGTGACGGGGATTTGACGGGATCAGATAAAGATCCGCCGGAACATAAATAAACGGTCCTATCTGCTGTAGGCCCCGCCTGTTTTGGCACTATCCGTAGGGGATCAGGGTGCCGCGTGTGGCGGACCGGCCTCATGCGTCCGCCAGCGACCGGTCGACGATATCCTTGACGTCCCGCGACAGGCTGGGGGCAGCGGCGATCTCCCGCAGCACCCCTTCGGCCAGGGCGCGCCGCGTCGGCTCGAGCGCGCGCCAGCTCCTGAAGGCAGTGAGGAGGCGGGCCGCCACCTGCGGGTTCTTCGGGTCGAGCCGCCGCACCACGTCGGCCAGGAACCGGTAGCCTTCGCCGTCCGCCCGGTTGAACTGGGTCTGGTTGGCCTGGGCGAACGAGCCGACGAGGGCGCGAATGCGGTTCGGGTTGGCGAACGAGAACGCCGGATGCTCGGTGAGGTCGCGCACGCGCGCGAGCGTGGCGGGCTCGGGGATCGCCGCCTGCAGGGCGAACCACTTGTCGATCACCAGCGGGTCGGCCTCGTACCGGCGATAGAAGTCGTCGATCGCCGCCTGGCGCTCCGGT
>CAYVBN010000576.1:0-6299 GCA_964449645.1 uncultured Hyphomicrobiales bacterium | reverse complement strand
CGCCGAAATCGAGCAACTGCTGCGCGACTATACCCAGCCGATCCTGCGCGCGGCGGGCCTGACGCAGCAGAACGTGCGTGTCGTCATCATCAACGACCGCACGTTCAACGCCTTCGTCGTCGACGGCAAGCGCATCTTCGTCAACGCCGGCGCCCTGATGGAATCGACGACGCCCAACCAGATGATCGGCGTGCTCGCGCACGAGACGGGCCACATCGCCGGCGGCCATCTGGTCAAGCTGCGCCAGGAGCTCGCGGGCGCCCAGACGGCGTCGATCATCGCGCTCCTGCTCGGGATCGGCGCGGTGGCGGCCGGCGCCCGCGCCGGCGGGAACGTCGGCGGCAATATCGGGGCGGCTGCGATCTCAGCGCCGCAGGCCATGCTCCAGCGCACGCTGCTCGCTTATCAGCGCCAGCAGGAAGAGCAGGCCGACCGCGCCGGCGTGAAATTCCTGACCGCGACCGGGCAGTCGCCGAAGGGCATGTACGACACGTTCAAGCGCTTCGCCGACCAGACGCTGTTCTCCTCGCAATACGTCGATCCCTATGTCCAGTCGCATCCGATGCCGGTCGAACGCATCGCCGCGCTCGAGGAGATCGGCAAGAAGAGCCCCTATTGGGACCGCAAGGATTCGGCCGAGCTGCAGCTCCGTCACGATCTCATGCGCGCCAAGCTCTACGGCTTCATCGACCGGCCGGATTCCGTCTACCGCCGCTATCCGCTGAGCGACACCAGCCTGCCGGCGCGCTATGCGCGCGCGATCACGACCTACCGGCACGGCGATCCGCGCAGCGCGCTGACGCAGATCGACGCCCTGATCCAGGCGCAGCCGCGCAATCCCTATTTCTCCGAGCTCAAGGGCCAGGTGCTGCTCGAGAGCGGCCGCCCGGCCGACGCCATCGCGCCGCTGCGCCACGCCATCTCGATGGCGCCGAACCCGACCCTGATGCAGGTGATGCTCGGCCAGGCGCTCATCGCCACCAACGATCCGCATCAGGCCGAAGAGGCGATCCGGAACCTGCGCGCCGCCCTGCTGCGCGACCCCGAGATCCCCGACGGCTACGACCAGCTTGCGATGGCCTACGGCCGCAAGGGCGACCTCGCCCAGGCCGACCTCGCCTCGGCCCAGGCCGCTTTCACCCGGGGCGATTTCAGGACCGCCCGGCAGCTTGCGAGCCGTGCCAAGACGCGCTTTGCTGTCGGCACGCCGGGCTGGGTGAAGGCCGACGACATTTCCAGTTTCAAGCCTCCGGCGGGTGCCGGTCGCTGACAGCGGACAGCCAGCAAAGGATCGATCCATGAGCCCCCACCGGAGCCGACATCTGCGCCTTCTCGCCGCGGCGACCGCCGCCGCCGTCGTGACGGCCGCGCCCGCGCTGGCGCAGAGCTTCTCCGCGCCGCAGCGCACGGAGATCGAGAGCATCGTGCGGGAATACATCGTCCAGCATCCGGAGGTCCTGCAGGAGGCGATCGCCGAGCTGGAGAAGCGGCAGTCCGTCGCCGAGGCCGCGAAGGCCAAGGAGGCGATCAAGAGCCATGCCCAGGCGCTGTTCAATTCGAGCCGGCAGGTCGTCGTCGGTAATCCGCACGGCGACGTCACGCTGGTCGAGTTCTTCGACTACAACTGCGGCTACTGCAAACGCGCGCTCGCCGACCTGATGGACCTCATCAAGACCGACAACAAGCTCAAGGTCGTGCTCAAGGAATTCCCGGTGCTCGGGCCCGGCTCGGTCGAGGCGGCGCAGGTCGCGGTCGCGGTGCGCATGCAGGATAAGGGCGGCCAGAAGTATCTCCAGTTCCACCAGAAGCTGCTCGGGGGCCGTGGGCCGGCCGACAAGGCGCACGCGCTCGCAGCCGCCAAGGACGTCGGGCTCGACATGGCGCGGCTCGAGAAGGACATGGCGAGCCCCGAGGTCCACGCCACGATCGACGAGAGCATGAAGCTCGCCGAGGCCCTCGGCCTCAATGGGACGCCGAGCTACGTAGTCGGAGAGGACGTCGTGGTGGGCGCCGTCGGACTGCCGGCGCTGCGCGAAAAGGTCAGCACGGCCCGCTGCGGCAAGGAAAGCTGCTGACCGGCGATCCGGCGCCGCGCGCAGGACCGCGCGGCGCGCCTCACGGCTCTCGGCGCGAAAGGCCATGCGGTAGCATAGGATGGGGACAAAGGCTTCCCCTTCCGGCGCGAGGCCCTTATAACCGCGAGCGCCGAACCATGCCGGGGCTCGCGTCAGTGCTCCCGCCGGAATTCCCGTGATGCCGAAGGCCATCTACGTCCTCAACGGGCCGAATTTGAATCTGCTCGGAACCCGCGAGCCGGAGACCTATGGCCATGCGACCCTCGCGGAGGTGGAGAAGCTCTGCCGTACCACGGCGGAACGGTACGGATTCACCATCGAATTCCGCCAATCGAACCACGAAGGCGAGCTCGTCGACTGGATCCAGGAGGCGCGCGCCCGAGAAGCTCACGGCATCGTTCTCAACCCGGCCGGCTACACCACCACGTCGGTCGCCATCCTGGACGCCATCCTGGCCTGCCAACTGCCGGTCGTCGAAGTGCACATCACCAATATCCATGCGCGCGAGAGCTTTCGCCGCCACTCCTACGTGTCCAAGGTCGCGAAGGCCGTGATCTGCGGTTTTGGCATCGAAGGCTATGCGCTCGCGATCACCGGCCTGGCGGCCACCGTCGGCGCGGCAAGGAGCTGACCGGTGGCCCGGATTCCCAAGATCCCGTCGCGGAAGAGCGAAACTCCCGAAGACCTCGTGCGGCGTCTCGCCAAGCTGCTCGACGAGACGGCGCTGACCGAGATCGAGGTCGAGCAGGACGGCATCCGGGTGCGCGTGGCGCGGTCGGTCGTGAACGCTCAGACAGTGGTCGCGGCTGCACCGATGCAGGCCTCGGCACCGGTGATCGCCGCGGTCCCGGTGCCGGAAGGCGCGGTCGATCCGCTCAAGCAACCTGGCGTCGTCACCTCGCCGATGGTCGGCACGGCCTACCGGGCGCCCGAGCCGGGCGCCAAGCCGTTCGTCGACATCGGGACGCAGGTCCAGGCCGGCGATACCCTGCTGATCGTCGAGGCGATGAAGACGATGAACCAGATCCCGGCGCCGCGGGCCGGGACAGTGACCCAAATCCTCGTCGAGGACGGCCAGCCGGTCGAGTTCGGCGAGCCGCTGATGATCCTCGAATAGGAACGAGGCGACATGGCCGTCGTGGACCTGCCGCCCTGCCCCGTGTCTTTGACGTGAGCATGATCTCGTCCGAAAAACCGGTGGGCGCGTTTTACGACCCTGCTGCAGCTCTTCAGCCGGATCCCTGGCGATGTTCGACAAGATCCTGATCGCGAACCGAGGCGAGATCGCGCTCCGGGTGTTGCGCGCCTGCAAGGAGCTCGGCATCGCGACCGTCGCCGTCCATTCGACCGCGGACGCCGACGCCATGCATGTGCGGCTCGCCGACGAGAGCGTCTGCATCGGCCCGCCGGCCGCCAAGGACAGCTATCTCAACATCCCGGCGCTGCTCGCCGCCTGCGAGATCACCGGCGCGGAGGCGGTGCATCCGGGCTACGGCTTCCTCTCGGAGAACGCCCGCTTCGCCGAGATCCTGATCGAGCACGGCGTGCAGTTCATCGGTCCAAAGCCGGAACACATCCGTCTCATGGGCGACAAGATCGAGGCGAAGCGTACGGCGAAGCGCCTCGGCATTCCGGTCGTGCCCGGATCGGACGGCGGCGTGACTTCCGACAGCGAGGCGCGCGCGATCGCCCGCAACCTTGGTTTTCCGGTGCTGGTCAAGGCGGCGGCCGGCGGCGGCGGCCGCGGCATGAAGGTCGCGCAGTCGGAGGCGGATCTCGCGACCGCGCTCGCCACCGCCCGCGCGGAAGCGAAAGCGGCGTTCGGCGACGACGCGGTCTATCTGGAAAAGTATCTCGGCGAGCCGCGCCACATCGAGATCCAGGTGCTGGGCGACGGCAGGGGACGCGCGATCCATCTGGGCGAGCGCGACTGCTCGCTGCAGCGCCGTCACCAGAAGGTGCTGGAGGAAAGCCCCTCGCCCGCGGTCAACCTCGCCGAGCGCGACGCCATCGGCGAGACCGTCGCGAAGGCGATGCGCGAGATCGGCTATCTCGGCGTCGGCACTGTCGAGTTCCTCTACGAGGACGGAAAGTTCTACTTCATCGAGATGAACACCCGCATCCAGGTCGAGCATCCGGTGACCGAGATGATCACCGACATCGACCTGATCCTCGAGCAGATCCGGGTGGCGAGCGGCGCCGACCTGACGATCGAGCAGAAAGATGTCGAATTCCACGGCCACGCCATCGAGTGCCGCATCAACGCGGAGAACCCCGTCTCCTTCCGGCCCTCGCCGGGCAAGATCGTGCATTACCATCCGCCGGGCGGGATGGGCGTGCGGATCGATTCCGCCGTCTATCAGGGATACACGATCCCGCCCTATTACGACTCGCTGCTCGGCAAGCTCATCGTGCACGGGAAGTCGCGTGCCGAATGCCTGATGCGGCTCAAGCGCGCGCTCGACGAGTTCGTGGTCGACGGCATCGAAACGACGCTGCCGCTGTTCCGGGCGCTCGTCCGCGACAAGAACGTGATCGACGGCGACTATCACATCCACTGGCTCGAACAGTTTCTCGCCCGCGGCGGAATGGACGGCTAGCGCCTGTCCGGCGAAGCGTGAGCGGGATCGCGCCCTCACAGATCAATCGGTCCGCTCGGCGCGCCGGGTGAGAAAGTCCATGATCCCGAGCGGCGCGATGCCGAGCGCCGAAAAACCCGGCCGGTCCGGCGAGGCGACATTGTCGATCCGCATCAGCTCGATCTGATTGCGCGTCACCGGCGGGCGCGGCAGCAATTCGGCGGCGAACGCGAGCCCTTGCCACGCTTCGAACGGAACCGGGACGAGCACGGGCCGCCTGCCGAGGTGCTCCGCCAGCCGGCGCAGCAGCTCTTCGTAAGCATAGACCTGCGGGCCGCCCAGTTCGTACGTCGCGTCGCTGTCCGGCGCGTCCAAGACCCGCGCCACTGCCTCCGCGACGTCGTCTACGTGGGACGGCTGCAGCCTCGTCTGGCCGTCGCCGAACAGAGGAAAGGCCGGGAACGTCCGCAGCATCTTCAGGATCGGCGTGAGAAATGCATCGTCCGGCCCGAACATGACGGCGGAGCGCAGGATCGTGGCGGTCGGAAATGCGTCGCGAACGGCGCTCTCGCCCTCCCCGCGGCTGCGGATATAAGGCGACGTCGACGCCGCATCGGCACCGATGCCGGAGATGTGCACGAGCCGCGCAACGCCGGCGCGCTGCGCCTGCCTGGCCAGTCGGGCGGCGGCTTCGACGTGCACGGACCGGAACGTCTGGTCTCCCCGCTCGACATAGAGGCTGACCGCGTTCACGGCCGCAAATGCGCCCGCGACCGCCGCCTCCACCGACCGGTCGTCGTTGATGTCGGCGCGCACGAAATCGAGCCGTGCCGGAGCGCCGCCGAACAGAGACCGGCCGCCCTCGGGATGACGCGAAGCGACCCGCACGGCGAAATCCCGACCGCGGAGGTGGCGGACGACCCGCCGTCCGAGGAAGCCGGTGCCTCCGAACACCGTGACCGTTCTGGCTTCGGTCACCGGGCGTAGGTCCCGACGAGCTCGGCTTCTCCGAGGATATGGCCTTGCGCCGCCTTCCAGATGTCTTCGACGCTCGCGGTCGGCGCCTGCGCGAGGGTTTCAACGTCGAGGGCGGCGAGCTTGAAATGATAATGGTGGGTGCCATGCCCGCGCGGCGGAGCCGGCCCGCGATAACGCGGCTGACCGAAGTCGTTGAGGCCCATTCCGAGGTCTTCGGTCTTGGCCCCGTGCCCTACGCCCTCGGGCAGACGGTCGCGGCCGGCCGAGATGTTGTAGAGACCCCAGTGCCGGAACACGCCCAACGGCGCATCGGGATCCTCCACGACCAGCACGTAGCTCTTGGTCCCGGGCGGCGGATCGGACCATTCGAGCGGCGGCGAGGAGTCCTGGCCGTCGGCGGTGTACTTCGCCGGAATGCGCCCGTTGTTCTCGAATGACGGACTCTTCAGCTCGAATGGCATGATCGGCCTCCCGGACAGCGCGGGCGATCGCCGCAATGGTCAAGCCGCCGACTCGATCCCTTGCGCGCGGCCGGCCGTGATCCAGAGATCCCGAACCTCTTCAGGGAGCGCATCGCGCACGTTTCCGGCCTGACCCGGATCGAGATGACGGTCGGGCACGCCGAACACCGCGCGGGCCGCGTCCTTCGGGTCGACGGGCCTCACGT
>CAYVBN010000575.1:0-5606 GCA_964449645.1 uncultured Hyphomicrobiales bacterium | reverse complement strand
CCGGCGCGATCTGGTGCAAAACCGGTAGCCACTCTGCGGATCGCGCGCGAGCGCCCGGCTCACGCGCCCGAGAGCGCCGCACGACGCTGCGCCTTGCGCGCGTACATGGCGCGGTCGGCCCGCGCCAGCACGTCGCCCGGCGCGTCCTCGCGCTGCAGATAGGCGACCCCGGCCGACGCGCCGACGCGGAGCATCTGGCCCTCCCATGGGACGGCAGTCGCGCCAAGCGCCCGTTCCAGCGCCTGCGCCTTCTGGCGTGCGTCCGCCTCGCCCAGGTTCCAGAGAAGGACCGCGAATTCGTCTCCGCCGAGGCGCCCGACCGCGTCGGAGGCCCGCGCCGTGCGCATCAGCTTGGCGGCGAGCGCCTGCAGCACGGCATCGCCCGCCGCGTGCCCATAACGGTCGTTCACCGGCTTGAAGCCGTCGAGATCGAGATAGACCAGCGCGGCACGCGCCTCATAGCGGCGCGCATAGGCAATCGCGCGCGCGAGCTCGCGCTCGAAGCCGCGCCGGTTGAGCACATGGGTGAGCGGGTCGACCTCCGCACAGGCCTCGAGCTCGCGAACGCGCGCCCGCAGAGCATCGAGCTCGGCTTGCAGCTTGGCCACCTCGGCGGCGAGCCGCATCGGGTCGGAGTTCAGGCGCGGGCGAGGCCCCTGGGCGAACGGCGCCTCGGGCTCCCGCCGCCCGCGCGCGCCCGATCCGGCGTTCGCGCCGCCTGCGTCCGGCTTCGGCCGGGGCCGTTTGTTCATTCAATCTGCTCCGTTGCGGGTTTTGTTAACGGATTCGCCGTGCCTCGACGATATCGAAGACGTATTGCCTTGCCAGCACAAAGGCGATTCCTATAATCCGCGCCTTCTTTTTGGACCCCCGTCGATGCCAGCCAAATCGGTCGCGATCATCATGGGAAGCCAGTCCGACTGGGCGACCATGAAGCACGCCGCCGAGGTGCTCGACGCGCTCGGCGTCGGCTACGAGACGCGCATCGTCTCCGCCCATCGCACGCCCGAACGGCT
This sequence comes from uncultured Hyphomicrobiales bacterium, assembly GCA_964449645.1. Classification (GTDB taxonomy): domain Bacteria; phylum Pseudomonadota; class Alphaproteobacteria; order Rhizobiales; family Xanthobacteraceae; genus CAYVBN01. The sequence continues at coordinate 4,590 of CAYVBN010000575.1, read as the reverse complement.
CTATGCCTTCGCCAAGGGCGCCAAGGCCGCCGGATTCAAGGTCATCATCGCGGGCGCCGGCGGCGCCGCGCATCTGCCGGGCATGACGGCCTCGCTCACCACGCTGCCGGTGTTCGGCGTGCCGGTCGAATCGCAGGCGCTGTCCGGCGTCGATTCGCTCTATTCCATCGTGCAGATGCCGCCCGGCGTGCCGGTCGGCACGCTGGCGATCGGCAAGGCCGGGGCGATCAACGCCGCCCTGCTCGCGGCAAGCGTGCTGGCGCTGTCCGATCCGGCGCTCGACGAGCGGCTCGCGGCCTGGCGCAAGCGCCAGACGGCGGCGGTCGCCGAAGCGCCGTCCGACGAGCGCGCGCCGTGAGTCCCGTCCGGCCCCTCGGCCCCGATTCGACCATCGGCATCCTCGGCGGTGGCCAGCTCGGCCGGATGCTCGCGCTCGCGGCGGCGCGGATCGGCCTCAAATGCCATGTCTTCTCGCCCGATCCGGCCTCGCCGGCGTTCGACGTCGTGCACCGCGTCACCAATGCGGATTATGCCGACACCGGCGCGCTCGACCGTTTCGCCGACGACGTCGACGTCGTTACCTACGAGTTCGAGAACGTGCCGGCGGAGACCGCCGCGTTTCTCGCCGCGCGCAAGCCCGTCCTGCCCGACCCGCAGGTGCTCGCGACCACGCAGGACCGCCTGGCGGAAAAGAGCTTCGTGACCCGCCTCGGCATCGGCACCGCGCCGTTCGCCGCGGTCGATGCACCCGATCAGCTCGCTTCCGTGATCGACCGCATCGGCCGCCCCGCCGTGCTCAAGACCCGTCGCTTCGGCTACGACGGCAAGGGCCAGGCGATGATCCGCAACGGCAACGACCCGGGCGCGCTGTGGCGCGAGATCGGCGGCCAGCCGGCGATCCTTGAAGCCTTCGTGCCGTTCGAACGCGAGATTTCCGTGGTGGCGGCCCGCGCGGCGGACGGCACGATCGCGTGCTTCGACGTGACCGAGAACGAGCACCGCGACCACATCCTCAAGATCTCGCGCGTGCCGGCCGGGGTGACCCCCGAGGTCGCCCGCACCGCGCGGGACATCGCCGGACACATCGCCGAGGCGTTCGACTATGTGGGCGTGCTCGCGGTCGAGATGTTCGTGGTCGCGCAGGCCGGCGGCTACACGGTCCTGGTCAACGAAATCGCCCCGCGCGTGCACAATTCCGGACACTGGACGCTCGACGGCTGCTCGGTCTCCCAGTTCGAGCAGCACATCCGGGCGGTGGCCGGCTGGCCGCTGGCGCAGCCGATCCGGCACGGGCGCGTCGAGATGATCAACCTGATCGGGTCCGAGGTCGAAGACTACCGCAAATGGCTCGACGTGCCGGGCGCCTCGGTCCACCTCTACGGCAAGGCGGCGGCCCGTCCGGGCCGCAAGATGGGGCATGTGAATCGGGTGTTTTTCGACGAGGGCGGCTGACGCCGCGTGTGGACTTTTTCGACCGTTTCTGCTACACGCCCGCCTTTCGGGAACCAGACCGCCCCCACGATTGTCGGTCGGCCCGGCCGAAATTCAGAAACACCCGTTCTGCAAGATCGAGAGGAACAACGCGTGCAGGTTCTCGTTCGTGACAACAATGTCGACCAGGCCCTGAAGGCGCTCAAGAAGAAGATGCAGCGCGAGGGCATTTTCCGCGAAATGAAGCTGCGCGGACATTACGAGAAGCCATCCGAGAAGAAGGCGCGCGAGAAGGCCGAGGCGATCCGCCGGGCGCGCAAGCTCGCCCGCAAACGGGCGCAGCGCGAAGGCCTCATTCCGGGCAAGCCGAAGCCGGCCGTCGCGCGCGCCGGTGCGGCCCGGCCGGGCGGCGGCGCCCCGCGCCCGCCCCGTCCCTGACCGTCGGGACACCCGCGGCCTGCGGTCCGCCCGTCAGCCGCGCAGACCGTTCGCGGCGGCATCCTGAGAGCACCGCAGCCGCCTGAAGCCGACCGGGGCGTCCGAAACACCACACGAGGGGATCGATGGGGGAGCGCGCTACGGGCTTTCGAGCTTGCGCCGCTCCGGCGCTCGTGCTGCTCGCCGTCGCACTCGCGGGCTGCTCGACTATCACCTCGGCGGTCGCCCCGAGCGAGGATGCGCTCTACGCCGCCTCGCCCGCCAACCTCTCCTCTCTCACCGAAGTCGTCCAGCGCAACCCGAACGATCCGCAAGCCTACAACGTGCGCGGGTCGGTGCTCGGCGAAGCCGGCCGCTTCGACGAGGCGCTCGCCGATTTCAACAAGGCGATCGCGCTCGATCCGAACTACGCCCAGGCTTACGCCAACCGCGGCCTGATCTACCGCCGCACCGGCAAGCTCGACCTGGCGCTCGCCGACTACAATCGGGCGATCGCGATCGACGCGTCCTACGCGACGGCCTATCTCGGGCGCGGCATGGTCTATCGCCAGAAGAACGACCTGATGCAGGCGCTCGGCGACTTCAACAAGGCGATCCAGATCCGCCCCGACAACGCCCAGGCCTATTACAATCGCGGCCTGCTCTATCAGAGCCAGCACCAGCACCAGTTCGCGATCGACGACTTCTCGACCGCGATCGGGCTGTCGCAGCGCCAGGCGGCGCCCTTCATCGCCCGCGGCCTGAGCTACCTGGCGGTCAACGACTTCAAGGCGGCCGCGAGCGATCTCGACGACGCCGTGCTGCTCGAGCCGCAGAACCTGCAGGCCTGGGCGAGTCGCGGGCTCGCCTACGAACGGCTCGGCGACAAGCAGAAGGCGGCCGGCTCCTACGCGCGCGCCCTCAACATCCGCGAGGACTTCTCGCCCGCCAAGCTCGGCTTTGCCCGCGTCGGCGGCAAGGAAGGCCAGAGCTACGAGACGTTCTGAGCCGGGCCGGTCGCGACAGCGGACGAATGCTGCGGACGCGACGGCGGTGGTGCTCTCAATGGTCCGCCAGGAACGCCCGCACGACGTCGACCGCACCGAACTCGCCGAGATCGCTGTGGCCGCCTTCCGGGAACCGCACGAAGCGCTTCGGTGACGTGATCATCCCGTAGAGCCGCTCGCCGAAACCGATCGGCACCGTGCGGTCGCGCGCGCCGTGCAGCACCAGCACCGGCGCTTTCACGCGGCCGATGCGCTGATCGGAGCGGAACTGGTCCGCCATCAGGAGCCGCACCGGCACGTACCAGTAGATGCTGGCGGCGACATCGGCCGCCGAGGTGAACGGCGCTTCGAGCACGACCTTGGCCACCGGATACTCCGCCGCGATGGCGACCGCGACGCCGCTGCCGAGCGATTCTCCCCACAGCACGATCCGGTCGGATCCGTAGCGCGCGGCCGCGAACGCATAGGCCGCCGCCGCGTCGGCGAGCAGGCCGCGTTCGCTCGGACGTCCGCTCGACCCGCCATAGCCCCGATAGGAGAGCGCCAGGAGCCCGGTGCCGTCCGCCACGATGGCGCGGAAGCGTTCCGTGCGATGGCGCAGCGCGCCGCCATTGCCGTGGAAATAGAGAACGACCGGCTTTTCGCCGCGCGGCGGCACGTGCCAGGCGATCACGCGCTCGCCGTCCTTGGTGTCGAGCGTCAATTCCTCGGCCGCCGGAAAGCCGGCCGCTGCCGGCGAGGTTCTTGTTCGCTCCGGGAAATACATCAGCGCGCGCTGGCCGACATAGAGCAGCAGCGCCAGCGCGGCGTAGCCGATGACTGCCAGCAGCGCGAGCCACTTGAGCGTGGTGATCATGGCGCCCGTGCCGGGCGTGCGATGCGCATACCGATTGTCCAGAGACTCCGTCGCGCGCACCGGGAGCGCGGGATCACCCCAACGCCTTGACGATCTCCTCGGTCATCTTCTTGGCATCGCCGAAGAGCATCATCGTGTTGTCGCGATAGAACAGCGTGTTGTCGATCCCGGCGTAGCCGGACGACAACGAGCGCTTGGAGAACATCACGGTGCCGGCCTTCCACACTTCGAGCACCGGCATGCCGTAGATCGGCGAGGACGGGTCTTCCTTGGCGGCCGGATTGGTCACGTCGTTGGCGCCGATCACGAAGGCGACGTCGGCCTGGGCGAATTCCGAGTTGATGTCCTCGAGTTCGAAGACTTCGTCGTAGGGCACGTTCGCCTCGGCGAGCAGCACGTTCATGTGGCCCGGCATGCGTCCGGCCACCGGGTGGATGGCGTATTTGACCTCCACGCCCTCGGCCTTGAGCTTGTCGGCCATCTCGCGCAGCGCGTGCTGCGCCTGGCTCACCGCCATGCCGTAGCCCGGCACGATGATGACCTTGCCGGCGTTCTTCATGATGAAGGCGGCGTCCTCGGCCGAGCCCTGCTTGACCGGGCGCTTCTCGACGCCGCCGGCGGGACCCGCGACCTCGCCGCCGACGCCGCCGAGGATCACCGACAGGAAGCTGCGGTTCATCCCCTTGCACATGATGTAGGAGAGGATGGCGCCCGAGGAGCCGACCAGCGCGCCCGTAATGATGAGCGCCGTGTTGCCGAGCGTGAAGCCGATGCCGGCCGCCGCCCACCCCGAATAGGAGTTGAGCATCGAGATCACGACCGGCATGTCGGCGCCGCCGATCGGGATGATGATGAGGATGCCGAGCGCAAGCGACAGCG
>CAYVBN010000574.1:0-2019 GCA_964449645.1 uncultured Hyphomicrobiales bacterium | reverse complement strand
CGCCCCAGCGGCTCGCGGCGGAATTGGCCCTGCTTCTCGCCGATACGCCGCAACGGCGGCGCCAGGTGGAAGCTTTCGGCCGGCTCGACTTGGTGATGGAAGTGGGGCGGGCGGCACCGAGCGTGCGCGCAGCCGACATCGTGCTCGAGCTCGCACGCGCGCATGCAAGCCCGACGTCGTGATCGCATTAGGTCCCGCGCCGGTAACCGCCGGTTTCGATCGCCGAGCGCGTTTGGATGGCGGTCAAATGCTTCGGCAAAATCATTGTAAATAGGAGCAGACCGGCGTACCTCGTTGTCGAGCATGAGCCAGCCAGCCCCCATGCGCTCCACGCCGCTCCGCGCGGCCTTGACCGGAGTCCATGGCTATGTCCCCGATAACGTCCTCACCAATGCCGAGCTCGCCCGTATGGTCGATACGAGCGACGCGTGGATCGTCGATCGCACCGGGATCAAGGAGCGGCGCATCCTCAAGGGCGAGGGTCTCGGAACCTCCCACATGGCCGCGCACGCGGTGCGTGGATTGCTGGAGAAGACCGGAACCGATCCAGCCGACGTCGACCTGCTGATCTGCGCGACGACGACGCCCGATTTCGTCTTTCCATCGACCGCAAATCTCGTCTGCGAGATGGTCGGCCTGCCTACGATCGGCAGTTTCGACGTGCAGGCGGCGTGTTCGGGCTTTATCTACGCGCTCGCGATCGCCACGCAGTTCATCGAAACCGGCAGGTGCCGCAAGGTGGTGGTGGTCGGGGCGGACAAGATGTCGGCCATCATCGATTACACCGACCGGGCGACCTGCGTGCTGTTCGGTGACGGGGCGGGCGCCGTCCTTCTGGAACCCTCGCTGGACGAGCACGGTGTCGTTGACACGGTGATCCATTCCGACGGATCGGGCCTGCCACATCTCCATCAGAAAGCCGGCGGCAGCCGTTTCCCGCCCACCGCCGAGACGGTGGCGAAACGGCTGCACTACGTGCATCAGGAAGGCGCGGCGGTCTACAAGTTCGCCATTGCCCGCATGGCGGAAGTCGCGGCCGAGCTGATCCGGCGCAACGAGCTGAGCGGTAAGGACATCGATTGGCTCGTCCCGCATCAGGCCAACCGGCGCATCATCGAAGCGACGGCCGAACGCATGGGCATCCCGATGGATCGCGTGATGATGACGATCCACAAGTTCGGCAACACCACCGCGGCGACGATCCCGCTCTGCCTGTGGGACTACGAAGCGGTTCTGAAGCGCGGCGACCGTCTTCTCATGGCGGCCTTCGGCGGCGGCTTCACCTGGGCGGGCGCCTACCTGACATGGGCGTATGACGGGAAGGAAATGGCCGGCCGGTAGAGCATTTCCCGGCGACGTGGGAACCGGTTCGCAGAAGAAAACGCGACCAAAGAAAAATGCGACCGAATAGGATCAAGAGCACGTTCCGATTCAGTGGGATCGGAACGTGCTCGAAGGTCGTATTGCAAATCTCGCGGGCGCCGAATTCGTCTTATTCGTCTTACTTGCGGCGGGAGATCGCGACGTAGTCGCGCCGCGTGGCGCCGGTATAGAGCTGGCGCGGACGGCCGATCTTCTGGTTCGGATCCTCGATCATTTCCTTCCACTGCGCGATCCAGCCGACCGTGCGGGCGAGCGCGAACAGCACCGTGAACATGGTGGTCGGGAAACCCATCGCCTTGAGGGTGATGCCCGAATAGAAGTCGATGTTCGGATAGAGCTTCTTCTCGATGAAATACTCGTCGTGCAGCGCGATGCGCTCGAGTTCCAACGCGACTTCGAGCAGCGGGTCGTCCTTGTGGCCGAGCTCGTTCAAGACCTCGTGACAGGTCTTCTGCATGATCTTCGCGCGTGGATCGTAGTTCTTGTAGACCCGGTGCCCGAAGCCCATCAGCCGGAACGGATCGTTGCGGTCCTTGGCCCGCTCGATGAACTCGGGGATGCGGTCGACCGAGCCGATCTCGCGCAGCATGTTGAGCGCCGCCTCGTTGGCGCCGCCATGCGCCGGGCCCCACAGGC
>CAYVBN010000573.1:0-3905 GCA_964449645.1 uncultured Hyphomicrobiales bacterium | reverse complement strand
GCGCTTGCATTCGGCGATGAACTCGGCGAGGGCCGGGTTCTTCGCCGCGGCCGCGGTGGCCAGCGGGTGGTCGGGCGCGAGCGCCATGAACTTGGCGCCGAACAGCGTGTCCGGGCGCGTGGTGAAAATATCGAGCTCGCTCTCGCCGGCCGGCGTCGTCCGCGGATCGAGCGCGAAGCGGATGAGCAACCCTTCCGAGCGCCCGATCCAGTTGCGCTGCATCAGCCGCACCTTCTCGGGCCAGCGATCGAGCCGATCGAGAGCGGCAAGCAGGTCTTCGGCGAACGATGAGACCTTGAAGAACCACTGTGTGAGCTCGCGCTGCTCGACGAGCGCGCCCGAGCGCCAGCCGCGGCCTTCGATCACCTGCTCGTTGGCGAGCACGGTCTGATCGACCGGGTCCCAGTTCACCTTCGACTGCTTGCGCTCGACGAGACCGGCCTTGAGGAAATCGAGGAAGAGCTTCTGCTGATGCCGGTAATAGGAAGGATCGCAGGTCGCGATCTCGCGGCTCCAGTCGATCGACAAGCCCATCAGCTTGAGCTGCGCGCGCATCGTGTCGATGTTGGCCTCGGTCCACACCTTCGGGTGGATCTTGCTCGCCATCGCGGCGTTCTCGGCCGGAAGCCCGAACGCGTCCCAGCCCATCGGATGCAGGACGTTGAAGCCGCGGGCGCGTGTGTAGCGGGCGATCACGTCGCCGATCGTGTAGTTGCGCACGTGCCCGACGTGCAGGCGTCCCGACGGGTAGGGAAACATTTCGAGCACGTAGTATTTCGGGCGCGGGTCGTCGTTGCGGGCGACGAAAATCCCCCGTTCTTCCCAGACCCGCTGCCAACGCGCTTCGGCCTCGCGGGCGTTGTAACGCTCGATCGTCATGGAATCTGATCGGTCCGCTGAATGACGCGGCCCCTTAGGGCATGAAATGCGCCGGCCGGTCAACCGGGCGGGCCTGGCCGAGGCGGGCCGGCACCTTGCGCGGATCACGCCGTTGCGCGAAGGAACGGCGCCGTCGCATCGGACGCGCCGGCCGGTGCGCACCGAGGCAATTTTGGCGGCATTTCGGGAGTTCTAGTTCATGGCGGGGAACGAGCCGGAAGGTCTCGCTGCGGTGAGGCGGGAGATCGAGGCGGCTTGCCGCGCGGCCGGCCGAGAGCCGGGTTCGGTGGTGCTGGTCGCGGTCTCCAAGACCTTCGGGGCCGTCGAGATCGAACCCGTCATCGCCGCCGGCCAGCGAGTCTTCGGCGAGAACCGGGTCCAGGAGGCGAAGGCCAAATGGCCGCCCCTGCAAGCCCGGTTCCCGGACGTGCAGCTCCATCTCGTCGGCGCCCTGCAGTCGAACAAGGCCAAGGAGGCGGTGCAGTTGTTCGATGCCATTCATTCGGTCGACCGGCCGAGCCTGTGCGCGGCGCTCGCCAAGGAGGTGCAGAAGCAGGGCCGCCAGCCGCAACTGTTCGTCCAGGTGAACACCGGCGCGGAGCCGCAGAAAGCTGGCGTCCTGCCGGAGGAGGCGGACGCCTTCGTGCGGGCCTGCCGCGACGCCTACGATTTGCGGATCGATGGCCTCATGTGCATTCCGCCGGTGGACGAGCCGCCCGGTCCGCACTTCGCGCTCGCTGCCAAGATCGCGGCGCGCAACGGACTGGAATACCTCTCCATGGGCATGAGCGCGGATTTCCCGACCGCGATCCGCATGGGCGCGACGCATGTGCGCGTCGGAACGGCGATCTTCGGCACGCGGCCGCCGGCGGGATGATGCGGCCGTCGAATTCTTGAGCCGCGCTATCGTACCTCGATGACGCTCCGCGGACCGAGATGCCGGAGCAACCGACGCAGCGCCGCGGGCGGCAGCGCGATACATCCGGCGGTCGGCGCAAGGCCGGGCCGCGCCACGTGGAGGAACACGGCGCTTCCCCGGCGCGCAACGCGCGGTGTCCGGTTGTGGTCGATCTCGATGACCAGGTCGTAAAGACGATCCTCCCGCCAGAGACGGTCGCCGGCCGCGCCGTCGCAAAGCCGGATCGGACGATTGTAGCGGCGGTCGGCGGGGTTTTCGCACCAGGCGTCGTCGGCACGGATGCGGCGGACGGGGAGGCGGGTGGCGGGGCGCAATCCGCGGTCGGCGCGCCACCATGCGCGCACGGGGCGGAACGACCCGCGCGGCGTGGTGCCGTCGCCTTCGCGCTTGTCCGCCCTGATCCCGGACCGGCCGAGCGCCACGCGAAATCGGAACGGACCGGCCGCAAGCCATCCTTGAGTGGGGCAGCCGGGCCGCGTCCGCACCCGGATGACGGCAAAAGACAGGCGGTGCATGGGGTGTTTATACTGGTTGGACTGGCCGAGGATCGAGCGGCGGCTGCGCCGCTTGCCCTTCGACCCTCGGATGCTCTACTTCCCGCACGATGTACAGCGCCGAGCCGCAGAGGCTGGAACACATGCCCAATGCCCGCAAGATCCTGATCGTTGATGACGACGCGGAACTGCGCGACGCTCTGGTCGAGCAATTGTCGCTGCACGAGGAATTCGAGGCGCTCGCCGTCGACACCGGAACGAAGGGCGTCCAGGCCGCCAAGTCGGGGCAGATCGACCTCGTCATCATGGACGTGGGGCTGCCCGACCTCGACGGCCGCGAGGCCGTGCGCATTCTGCGCAAGAACGGCTTCAAGGCGCCGATCATCATGCTGACCGGGCACGATACGGACTCCGACACGATTCTCGGCCTCGAATCCGGCGCCAACGATTACGTGGCCAAGCCGTTCCGCTTCGCCGTGCTGCTCGCGCGCATCCGGGCGCAATTGCGCCAGCACGAGGCGAGCGAGGACGCAGTGTTCGCGATCGGTCCCTACACGTTCCGCCCGAGCTCGAAGCTTCTCGTCAATCCGAAAGGCAACAAGGTCCGGCTTACCGAAAAGGAGACGGCCATTTTGCGTTACCTCTATCGCGCCGGCCAGCGGCCGGTTTCGCGCGAGGTCCTGCTACAGGAGGTGTGGGGCTACAATTCCGGAGTGACGACGCACACGCTCGAGACTCACATCTATCGCTTGCGCCAGAAGGTCGAGCGAGATGCGGCAAGTCCGGCCATCCTGGTGACGGAAGCCGGGGGTTACAAGCTGGTTCCGTGAGCCATGCGCTCATGACCGTCGAAGACGATATCTCGTTGCTCGAACAGGTCCCGATGCTGGCGCTGTTGGAGCGTCCGGCATTGCGGATTTTGGCGATCGGCGCCGAGAGCCGCTACGTGCACCGGGGAGAGGTCCTGTTCTACGCGGGCGAGCCTGCCGACGGCGGTTACGTGGTGCAGGACGGGTCGTTCGGACTGCAGGCCGAAAGCGGCAGCCAGGCTTCGCGCGAGGTGACCGCCGGCCCGCGATGCCTCATCGGCGAGCTGGCGCTGCTGACCGAGACGCTGCGGCCGATGACCGCGACCGCGCTCGAGCCGTCGACCGTGATCCGGATCTCCCGCAGCCTGTTTCTCAAGATGCTCGACGGGTTTCCCGACGCGGCGGTACGCCTGCGCGACCACATCGCGGAACGCGCCGAGCAGACCACCCGGGACATGCGGGCGGTCCGCGCCGCACTCGATGCGGCCGAGCGGCGCCGCTGAACGAACGGGATGTCAGTAATCGAGTGTCGGCGGCTCCGCTCGCCGATCAGAGGTCGAGCGTCGCCGTGACCGGCACGTGATCGGACGGGCGCATCCAGCCGCGCGCCTCGCGCGCGATCGCCATGTCGGCGAGCCGGTCGCCGCATGCCGGGCTGACCCAGATATGATCGAGGCGCCGGCCCTTGTCGGCCGAGGCCCAGTCGGGCGAGCGGTAGCTCCACCAAGTGTAGAGCTTGGTCGGCTCCGGTACGAACGTGCGCATGACGTCGATCCATGCGCCGGCGCGCTGCGCCGCCGTGAG
>CAYVBN010000572.1:0-2494 GCA_964449645.1 uncultured Hyphomicrobiales bacterium | reverse complement strand
GCGGATTTCGTGTTCCTGCGGGAAAGCCTGATGGCCGTTCCCCAGACGCTGCAAATCGCGCGCGAGGCGGCACGATTGGTGCGCCAGAATCTCGTAATTGCGGTCGCCTATAATTTCATCGCCGTTCCCGTCGCGGTCCTGGGGCTGGTGACGCCGCTCGTGGCTGCCGTCGCGATGTCGACATCCTCGCTGGTGGTCGTCGCCAATGCGGCTCGCCTTCGCGGTAAGAGATGGACGGGACAGCGGAAGTCAGCGAGAACTGAACTGTTCTCGATCGTGCCGATTTTGACGGGAGCCGACCGATGATCGATTTCTTTTATCTCATCCCGATCTCGCTCGCGCTCGGCGCAATCGGGCTTGCGGCCTTCATGTGGTCGCTCAGAAGTGGCCAGTATGAGGATCTCGACGGCGCCGCCGAGCGGATCCTGTTCGACGATTAGTTTACCGGTCGAACCGACTTTCGGTTATCGGATCTCTCACCACCCCGTCGGAGGAATGCGGCGTCGCTGCCATTCCCCCTGCGCGATTTGCATGGCCCTCACGATGCATTTGTCGTTTGGCGGCAACCCGCAGCTTTCGACTCGGCTGCAATCGCCGCACTGAAAGCCGGACAAACGCCGTCTGGTGGCAATGGCATCGGAGACTTTGGTCGAGATCGAGTGGAAAAGGTCGCGAATCCACATGATGGCTCCTCCTGGCGCTTTCATGGCAGAATCGCACCACAGCGGTCGCGGCCATTGATGTAGGTCAAACGCACGGTCGCAATTTGTCCGACCATCCCCTTCCCTTGAAACATGCAACCCGTAACCACCGCTTGATCGACGGCTTGGGTCGCATCCCGGGGGCAATGTCCTGAAAGCTCATGGCGAGAGCGCCCGCTCGGCAAAGGCTGCGACCGCCAGCAGCCGCGCGTCCTCGCGCGGCCTTGCGATGAGTTGAATGCCGACCGGCAATCCGCCCGGGCCGCAACCGGCCGGCAAGGTGATGGCGGGCACGCCGAGCAGCGACCAGGGCCGGTTGAACACCGAATCCGTCGGCGTCACCACGTTGTAGAGCGGCGCCTCGCCGGGCGCTGCCGGCACCATGACGGCATCGAAATCGCCGAAAAATTCGTCCAGCCGCGCGCGCGCCTCGCTGGCGGCGGCCAGGGCCGCGTCATAGGACTCGGCGCTGACTGTTCCCCCCTTGGCGAGGATCGTCTGGCTTTCGGCGGTGAGACGGTCGTTGCGGTTGAGCCGCTCCCACGCAAGGTTGCGCGCCGCTTCGTAGATCATGACGGTATTGTGGGCCTCGACCAAATTGGCGAAGGCCGGGAACGGCGCGCGCTCGCTCACCGTGGCGCCAGCCCGCGTCAGCCGCTCGGTAGCCCGATCGAGTGCCGCGAGGGTCGCCGGCTGCGCCTTGTCGAACGGCGCCTGCGGGTAGCGGCCGATCCGCGGTGCCACGGAGAGCGCGTGCGGGACGAGCGCCAGCCGATCGGTGATGGCGGCGATGAGCAGGGCAACATCGGTCACGTTGCGGGCAAAGCCGCCGATCGTGTCGAGCGAGGGCGCCTGCGCCTTCGTCCCGCTGACCGGCACGAGGCCGAAGGTCGGCTTGTAGCCGACCACGCCGCAGAGAGCGGCCGGCCGGATGATCGAGCCGCCGGTCTGGGTACCCAGCGCGAGCGGCATCATCAGGTCGGCGACACCGGCCGCCGAACCGCTCGACGAGAAGCCTGGTGCGTGCGCGAGATTGTGCGGGTTGCGTGTCTTGACGGTACTCAGCGAGGCGAATTCGGTCGTCACCGTCTTGCCGATAATCACACCGCCCGCCGCGCGCGCAAGCGCGACGCAGGCTGCGTCGGCAACTGGCCGATGGCCCGCATAGGCGGCGGAGCCGTACGCGGTCGGCATATCGGCCGTGTCCATGACGTCCTTTACGCCGACCGGTACGCCATGCAGCACGCCGCGCGGCGGCTCGCGGTCGCGCTTGCGCGCCTCGGCGAGCGCCTGTTCGCGGTCCACGTAGGCGAAGGCGCCGACCGTGCACTCGCGCTCCGCGATGCGGTCGAGGCAGGCGCGCGTCAACGCCTCGGACGTCAGCATGCCGGCTGCAATGCGCGCGGCCGCTTCGTGGGCCGACAGACGGCAGAGTGCGGACATGGTCACGATGCGCCGTTCGCCGCAGCGGGGAGCATCGCTACGTCCGCGACGCTTTCCAAATTCTCCACCAGGTCGATCAGGTGCTGGACCTGCGACGCGGAGAGCGGACGGGCCGCATAGCGGCAGCAGTCGCGAAACTTCGCGACCACTCGCCCGGGCGGCACCGGGCGCGACGGATGTCCCAGCGGCACCTCGACATGGGCCTGCGCGCGCTGCCCGTCGACCATCACCACATCGAGCCGCCCGCCGCGGAGCCGATCGTCGAACGAATGGCTGATGCGTTGCGCCAGCGCGAGCGCACGCGCGTCGGTGATGCCCTCAGGGGTGAAGTCCGCGAGCGTGACCTCGCC
>CAYVBN010000571.1:0-6167 GCA_964449645.1 uncultured Hyphomicrobiales bacterium | reverse complement strand
GTATTTTCTACGGCGAAGCGGTTCCCATGTCGCCGGAAAATACTCTAGCGGCAGCGGCGCAACACGAACGTCTGGCCGCTCTGCTCGAGATGGATGCGGATGTGATCGTCGTCCAGGACGACGAGGGTGAAGCTGGTGCGGCCGCGCGCCTGCGCGGTCAGGAATTCGTCGACCAGTCGGTAGACTGAAAAGTCGATGCGCTCGACGCTGACGTTGCGATAATCCGGGACGCCGCCGCTGTTGTCGAAGCGGCGCTCGCCCCGGAACACCATGCGCCGGGTGTCGCGGCAATCCGTGGCCGGTCCGGGCGCCAGCGCGTTCTCGTAAGTCCACGGCCCCGAGACCGGATAACCTGCCATAGCCGGCCCCGATAACGCCGGGCCGAGTGTTGCTGCGAACAGCAAGGTGAGAGCCAATCTCATTGTCATGACCAAACAGAACCGGCACGCCGCAGGCACGAGATTATCGCACCCGCACCGGGCGGCGACGGCCGAAGCGCTTTAGGGTTAACCTCCAGGCACCGCAGGGGAATCCCGCGGGTACGCCGAGGCCGTCGGCGCCCTGGAAAGCTGGGCATTTCCAAGTCAGCGTCCGCCGGCCTCGGAACGGCGCGGCGGCCGCGCTGTTCCGCAATTGTTAATCCTCCTGCGCTATGACGAGAATGCCAAAACCCGTGGTGGGCGGGTCTCTCAATGCGCGTCGTGCTGGTCGATCCGAGCCGAACCGTGCTCAAGTTCGTCGCGCGCCTGCTCGAGGCGCGGAACCACGACGTGTGCCCGTTCACCGAGGGGCAGGAGGCGCTCGCCTACATCAAGTCCGACACCGAAGTGGACGCGCTGATCACCAGCGCCGAGCTGATTACGATGTCGGGTCTCGAATTGTGCTGGGAAACGCGGCTCGTCGCGTCGCGCCGGCGGCCGATCTACGTGATCCTGATGTCGCCCGATCGCGACCAGCACAACCTCAGCGAGGCGCTCGACAGCGGGGCCGACGACTTCATCGACAAGCCGCCCGTGGCGGAGGAGCTCTATGCGCGCCTGCGCGCCGCCGAACGGCTCGCGTCGATGCAGCGCGAACTGATCCGCCTCGCCACGACCGACCCGCTGACCGGCTTGCTCAACCGCCGCGCCTTTTTCGAGGGCGCGTCGGAAATCTGCATGCGGGCGGCGGCCGGCGTCGCACTTTCCGCGGTGATGTTCGACATCGATCATTTCAAGCGGGTCAACGACCTGCACGGCCACGATGTCGGCGACGAGGTGCTCCGCACGGTCGCGCAGGCAGCGTCGCGCGAGAGTCCGAACGCCGGCCGACTGGGCGGCGAGGAGTTCGCGCTTCTGCTCGAGCGGCGCCGCATGGCTCAGGCGGTCGAAGCGGCCGAGACCTTGCGCTGCAAGGTGGGCGAGCTGCGCTTCCACTCCGCCAAAGGGGCGCTGTCGCTGACCTGCAGCTTCGGGGTGAGCGAGTGGGAACCGGGCGACACCATCGATCGCCTGCTCAAGCGCGCCGATATCGCGCTCTACGCGGCAAAGAGCGGCGGCCGCAACCGCGTCGTAGCCGCCGACCCGATGCTCCTGGCCAACGGAAATCTGCCCGGAACCGGTGTCGCGCGATCGCTGGCGCGCGCCGACTGATCGGGGCGGCCGACCGGAAAGTCCGTAAAATCAGGATTTTTCCGCACCAATTGTTCGAATTGTCGTCAATTGTGTCCACATTCCGCAAAATCCACTTAATGCGTTTGGTTTATCGTCGCTAACGAACAACACGCGCGATCATTGGAACCGGACGCAGCCGCTGCATGCGCATCGTATTGGTCGATCCGAGCCGGGCGGTGCTCGCCGATGTCGCCTGCCTTCTCGAGGCGCGGCGGCACGAGGTGCACGCGTTCGATGACGGCCCTGCGGCGCTCGACTTCCTCCGCTCGGAGGCCGAGGTCGAAGCGCTGATCACCAGCGCCGAATTGAAATCCATGTCCGGACTCGAGCTGTGCTGGGAGGCGCGCCTCTTGGCCAAGCGCCGCCCCATCTACGTGCTGCTGATGTCGTCCGACCGCGAGAAGCATGGGCTCGGGGAGGCGCTCGACAGCGGCGCCGACGATTTCATCAGCAAACCGCCGGCCGCCGACGAGCTCTATGCCCGCCTGCGGGCCGCCGAACGGCTCGCCGCCATGCAGCGCGATCTGATCCGCATGGCAACGACGGATTCGCTCACCGGCGTGCTCAACCGCCGGGCGTTCTTCGAGATGGCGTCGGACGCGGTGGCGCGCGCCTCGCAGGAGGCGCCGCTCTCGGTGATCATGTTCGACATCGACCACTTCAAATGGGTCAACGACGTGCACGGGCACGACGCCGGGGACGAGGTGATCCGTGCGGTCGTGACGCGTGCGGGCGAAGAGGGGCAGGTTATCGGCCGGCTGGGCGGGGAAGAATTCGCCATCATACTGGATCGCTGCACGGCCGCAGAGGCGCAAGATGTGGCCGAACGGCTGCGCCGTTCCGTCGAAGCCCTGCATTTCGCGCGCGGGGCCGAGGACCTGTCGGTGACCTGCAGCTTCGGCGTCGGACAGTGGCAGCCCGGCGAGGACATCGACCGCCTTCTCAAGCGCGCCGACGTCGCGCTCTACGCCGCCAAGAGAGAGGGGCGCAATCGCGTGGTGATGGCGGACGACCATCTGGCCATGCCGGACTACGAGCCGCGCGGTCGGCTGATCCGTGGAGGCCGGCGTGAGAAGGGCGAAGCCGTCCTCGTCACGTCGGAGCGTCCGGACGGCCAAAGCCTCCGGCGGTCGGAGTCTGAATGATGATCGCTTCGCCCGGCTCGAGCATCGTGGCGTCGCAGCCGGCGAGCTTCTCCATCCGGCCGTCGTTCCGCCGCACCCAGTTCTCTCCCGGCTGACCCGGCGAACCGCCGGCGAGCCCGAACGGCGGCACGCGGCGGTGGCCCGACAGGATCGTGCACTCCATGCGTTCCAGGAAACGGATGGTGCGGCGCACGCCGTCGCCCGCCTTCCATTTCCCGCGCCCGCCGGAGCCGCGGCGGATGTGGAAGTCCTCGAGCAGCACCGGGTAGCGGAACTCGAGCACTTCCGGATCCGTCAGCCGCGTGTTGGTCATGTGTGTGTGGACGGCGTCCGTTCCGTCGAAGCCGGGTCCCGCCGGCGAGCCCGAGCAGATCGTCTCGTAATACTGGTAGCGGGCATTGCCGAAGTTCAGGTTGTTCATCGTCCCCTGGGCGGCCGCGAGCGCGCCCAGCGCGCCGAACAGGCAGTTCGTCACCGCCTGCGAGACCTCGACGTTGCCGGCGACGACGGCGGCGGGAAATTCGGGCGACAGCATCGCGCGTTTGGGGATCACGATCCTGATCGGGCGCAGGCAGCCGGCGTTCATCGGGATGGCGTCGTCGACCATGCCGCGGAAGACATAGAGCACCGCCGCCCGCGTCACCGGCTCTGGCGCGTTGAAATTCGTCGGCTGCTGCGGCGAGGTTCCGGTGAAGTCGACGGTCGCCTCGCGCTTTTTCGTGTCGACCGCGATGCGTACGTCGATGCGGGTGCCCTGGTCCATCTCGTAGGAGAACCGGCAGTCGCGCAGCCGGTCGATGACGCGGCGCACGCTTTCCGCCGCGTTGTCCTGGACGTGGCGCATGTAGGCCTGGACAACCGGCAGGGTGAACTGCGCCACCATCTTGCGCAGCTCCTGCACGCCTTTCTCGTTGGCGGCGATCTGCGCCTTGAGATCGTTGACGTTCTGCAGCGGATTGCGCGCTGGATATTTCGCTCCGGTCAGCAGCGCGTACAATTCGCGTTCGCGAAAGCGCCCGCGCGCGACGAGCTTGAAATTGTCGATATAGACGCCCTCCTGCTCGATGTCGGTGGCGAGCGGCGACATCGAGCCCGGCGAAATGCCGCCGATGTCCGCGTGATGCCCGCGCGAAGCGACCCAGAACAGGATGGCCTTGCCGCGGCGGTCGAACACCGGCGTGCACACGGTGATGTCGGGCAGGTGCGTCCCGCCGTTATAGGGCGCGTTGAGGACATAGACATCGCCCGGCCGGATCGTGCCCTTGTTCTCGCGGATGACCGTTTCGACCGCGCGGTCCATCGAGCCGAGATGCACCGGCATGTGCGGGGCATTGGCCACGAGCGCGCCCTTGGCGTCGAACAGCGCACAGGAGAAGTCGAGCCGCTCCTTGATGTTGACCGAATAGGCGGTGTTCTGCAGCGCGGCGCCCATCTGCTCGGCGATCGACATGAACAAGTTGTTGAACACTTCGAGCATGACCGGATCGGCGCGCGTGCCGATGGCGCGCTTACGCGCGAGCTTCACCACGCGGGTCAGCACGAGGTGGTTCCGGGCGGTGATCGCGGCCTGCCATCCGGGTTCGACCACCACGGTCTGGTGCGGTTCGACGATGATCGCCGGGCCGCGGACCTTGTGCCCGGGCCGGAGCGGGTCGCGGGTGAATACGGCGGTACGGTGCCACTTGCCGCCGGAGAAGAAGCGCGTGCGCCGCACGGGCGAGGGCGGCTTGGTGCGGGTGGTCGGCCGGGCCTTTTCCCGGAACCGGGCGCCGCCGCCGATCGCCTCGACCGAAACCGCCTCGACGACGATCTCCTTGCTGCGATCGACGAAGCCGAAGCGCGCCTTGTGGGCCTTCTCGAAGGCGGAGGTGATGGCGGCGACCGGGGCGAGCTTGAGCACCGGCTTGCCGCCGGTGCTCCGTGCGCGACCGGCATTCACCAGGAGCGCGGTGTCGGTCCCGGCGTAGCGCACGTGCGCCTCGACGTTCACCTCGATCCTGCGCGGATCGACGCCCTGGCCCGCCACCTCCGCGTGGGCCGCCTCGGCGAGCGCGCGGCCGATGCGTTCCATCGCCTGCCGCGCCGCGGCGCCGAGCGGTTGCTCGACCGCCTTGCTGCGCGTCGCACGGATATCGGCCAATCCCATGCCGTAGGCCGACAGCAGGGACGAGAGCGGATGGATCAGCACCGTGGTCATGCCGAGCGCGTCGGCCACGAGGCACGCATGCTGGCCGCCGGCGCCGCCGAAGCAGTTGAGGGCATAGCGGGTGACGTCATAGCCGCGCTGGACCGAGATCTTCTTCACGGCGTTCGCCATGTTCTCGACGGCGATCTTGATGAAGCCGTCCGCGACCTCTTCGGCGCTGCGGCCGCCGCCGACCTCGCGCGCGAGTGCTTCGAAGCGCCCGCGCACCGTCTCGGCGTCGAGCGGCTCGTTCTGGCCGGGTCCGAAGATCTTGGGGAAGAGGTCGGGGATCAGCTTGCCGACCATGACGTTGGCATCGGTGACCGCGAGCGGCCCGCCGCGCCGATAGCAGGCCGGCCCCGGATTGGCGCCCGCGCTGTCCGGACCGACGCGAAAGCGCGCGCCGTCGAAGTGCAGGATCGAGCCGCCGCCCGCCGCGACCGTGTGGATCAGCATCATGGGTGCGCGCATGCGCACGCCGGCCACTTGCGTCTCGAACGCGCGTTCGTATTCGCCGTCAAAATGCGAGATATCGGTCGAGGTGCCGCCCATGTCGAAGCCGATCAGGCGCGAGAAGCCGGCTTCGCGTCCCGTCTGCGCCATGCCGACGACGCCGCCCGCCGGTCCGGACAGGATGGCGTCCTTGCCCTGGAACAGGTCGGCGGCGGTGAGGCCGCCGGACGACATCATGAACATGAGCCGCGCATCGTCATCGGCGCGATGTCCGGACGCGGCCGATCCGCCCAGTTCCTCGCTCACGTGTCCGACGTAGCGGCGCAGGATCGGCGACAGATAGGCATCGACCACCGTAGTGTCGCCGCGGCCGACCAGCTTGATGAGCGGCGAGACCTCGTGGCTGACCGAGACCTGCGCGAATCCGGCGCGGCGGGCGATCTCGGCCGCCTGCCGCTCGTGCCGCGGATGGGCGTAGGCATGCATGAGGACGATGGCGACGGAGCGGATGCCGTCGTCGACGGGGGCGGCGAGATCGCGGCGCACGGCGGCGAGGTCGGGCTCGGCCTCCACGGTGCCGTCAGCGCGAACGCGCTCAGCGACTTCGGCGACCCGTTCGTAGAGAAGCTCCGGCTTGATGATCTTCTTGGCGAAGATGTCGGGCCGCGCCTGGTAGCCGATCCTGAGCGCGTCGCGGAAGCCGCGGGTGATGACGAGCGCCGTCCGCTCGCC
>CAYVBN010000570.1:0-7536 GCA_964449645.1 uncultured Hyphomicrobiales bacterium | reverse complement strand
GACCTCGCGCCGTACCCGACCGTGTCACGCATCACCGACACGTGTCTGGCGATTGATGCTTTCGCCCGCGCGCATCCGTTGCGCCAGCCGGGCGCGCCGGCGTCGGTCTGAACTGGCGCGGGACCATCATGCTCAACGCGGCGATCATCGGGTTCGGCTGGTGGGGCCAGAAGCTGGTCCGCGCGGCGCAAGGCTCGAAGCTCATCCGCTTTTCGCGCGGCGTGACGCTCGAACCGGAGCTTGCCCGCGACATCGCCGCGCAGGCGCAGCTTTCGATCGGCACCTCGTACGAGGAGGTGCTCGCCGATCCGGCGATCGACGCGGTGGTGCTGGCGACCCCGCATACGCGTCATCGCGCCCAGGTGGAGGCCGCGGCTGCAGCCGGCAAGCACGTCTATTGCGAGAAACCGTTCGCGCTCACCCGTGCGGATGCCGAGGCGGCGCTCGCTGCCTGCCGGCGCGCCGGGATCACGGTCGGCGTCGGGCAGCATTTTCGCCTGATGCCGTCGATGCAGGCGCTGCGCGACATCGTCGCCGCGGGCGAGCTCGGCACCATCATGCACGCGGAGGGGAACTACAGCCACGACTGGCTGGCGAACCAGCCGGCCGACAACTGGCGCTCGGCGCCCGAGGAAACGCGCGCCGGCGGCATGACCGGCATGGGCATCCACGTGCTCGACGGCTTCAGCCATCTGCTCGGCCCGATGCGGCGCGTGGCCGCGCTCTCGACGCGCCGTATCCTGCCGCTGGCCGCGGGCGACACGACGGCGGTGCTCGTCGAGTTCGCCGACGGGGCGACCGGCACGCTGGCGACGACGTTGAAGACGCCGTTCGTCTGGCGGCTGGCGATCTACGGCGCCGACGCCTGGGCCGAGAGCGTGAGCGAGACGCGGCTCGTTCTGCGCCGCGCCGGAGAGGAGCCGGAGGTGCGGGACTTCGCGCCGGCCAATCACCTCGGCATGAATCTCGAGCAGTTCGCCGCGGCCGCGCTCGCGCGTCGCCCGTTCCCGATCGACCACGCGGGAATCCTGCACACCGTCGCGGCGCTCGAGGCCGTGTTCCGCTCGGCCGAGGCTAACGGCGCCTGGCAGTCGATCGGGTGATGACGGCCGGGCGGGAGTCGTCGCCGAGCCCGGCATGCGCGCGCGCCCAGACCTGCTGGATGCGGGCGATTTCGTCCTCGAAGCATTCGAGGAAGAGGCGCGCCTGCGTGCTCAGGGTGCGGCGCGACGGCGTGATCACCACGAATTCGGCGAACATCGGCGGATCGGCGATCGGATTGATGACGAGTTCGCCCCGGTCGATGTCGTTGACGCAGATGAGGCCCGGCAGGATCGTGACCCAGTCGGAGCGCGCGATGAATTCGAGCGTTCCGATCATGGCGTCCATCTCGATCATCGCCTCGACCTCGACCTCATGGGTGTCGAAGTAGATCTCCAGGTTGCGCCGCCGGACGTTGTGCTTGCCCGGCGCCACCATCTTGAACGGCGCGCAGCTCTTGAGCTGCACCGGTGCAAGCGGCTTGAGACCTCGTTGCGGCCCCGAGACCAGCATCTCGCTGTCACGCACCAGCAGCCGCGATTTGAGGCCCGTTCGGCCCTCGAAGGCCGGCACGATGGCGAAATCGAGATCGTCGGCCAGCACCATGTCGGTGAGCACGCCGCTGTAGCCCTCGACGATGTGCAGCCGGACGTCGGGATATTGCGGGACGAAGCGCTCGAGCGTCGGCGCGAGCGCCGCGCGCGTGAAGGTCGGCATCAGGCCGACGCGCAAGTCGCCGGTGACGAAACCGGCCAGTGCGCGGACGTCCTCCTTGGCGCTTTCCAGCATGCCGACGGCTTCGACGCAGCGACGATAGTAGCGCAGCCCCGCCGGCGTCGGCTGCACGCCCGTCACCGAGCGCTCGAACAGGCGCACACCGAGCGCGCGTTCCACCGCGGCGACGTGCTGCGAAATTCCCGACTGCGTGGCGTTTTCGCGCTGCGCGGCGCGCGTGAAGGACCCTTCTTCACACACGGCGATGACGGCCCGGATTTGCCGCAGCGCGATTCCAGCCATTAGAAGACCTGATGCCCAAGCGCATAATATATTATTTCTTCCGGGGGTGCCAGCCGGGTTAGGATTTTCGCAACGCAAGCGGGCGCGTACACGCGCCGTTCGGGAGGAAGAGGATGGGTGCGAATTTCGGCATCGCCGGAACCGATTGGCAGCAGAAGGTCAACTGGGATCGCCTGCGCAAGTACCGCATCGAGCGGGCGCGCGAGATGATGAAGAAGCACGGCCTCGGCGCCGTGCTGTGCATGTACGACGAGAACTGCCGCTACATCACCGGCACGCTGACGCCGGGCTGGAATCGTCTCAAGCCCGGCCTGCGCTACGCCATCCTGTGCGGCGATGGCGATCCGGTGCTGTTCGAGCAGGGCGACATCGGCTTCCAGATCGAGCGCCACGCGCCCTGGCTGCCGAAGCAGAACGTCCGCCACTCCTTCGCCTGGATCAAAGGGGCCGCCGGTCCGGCTTCTGTTCAGCAGGTGACCAAGTTCACCGACGCGATCATCGAAGAGATGAAGCGCCACGGCGTCTGGGGCCAGAAGCTCGGCGTCGACTTCATCGACATCAACATGATCAAGATCTTCGAGGATAAGGGCATCCATTGGGCCGACGGCATGACGCCCATGATGGAAGCCCGTGCGGTGAAGAACGTCGACGAGCAGGAATGCATGCGCATCGTCGGCGCCATCGGCGACGCCACGCACTGGGAGTGTATGAAGTTCCTGCGCCCGGGCGTCACCGAGAACCAGGTCACCGCCCACCTGATGAAGTATCTCTACTCGATCCCCGGCATGGAGGACGTCGAGGACGTGATCGTGTCGTCCGGCCCCAACACCTGGCCGAACTGGCGCAACTTCACCGACCGCATCATCCAGCCGGGCGACATCGTGTTCATGGATTTGGCCGCGCTCACCTGGAACGGCTACAAGTCCTGCTATTATCGCACCTACTGCGTCGGCAAGGAGCCCACGCAGGAGCAGAAGGACACCTACGCCACGGCGCTCGAGTGGCTGTACGATTCGATCAACGCCGTGAAGGTCGGCACCACCACGCGCGAGATCGCCGAGAAATGGCCCTCCGCGATGGATACCTGGGGCTACGAGGACGAGGACCAGGCCGCCGCCAACCTGTGGGGCCACGGGCTCGGCCTTGCCCAGTACGATCAGCCGGTGATCTCGCGCATCTGGTCGCTCGATCATCCGGTCGAGATCAAGGAGGGCATGACCTTCGCGCTCGAGACGCAGCACGGAAAGAAGTTCCGCTACGGCGTGCGCATCGAAGAGATGCTGATCGTGCACAAGAACGACATCGAGATCGTCTCGAACTTCCCGGTTAAGCAGATCACCGTCGTCGATCCGCTGCCGGGCTATGGCGATCACGTGAAGTGACGCCGGGCGCCGCGTCGGGCGGCCGAGCGTTGTCCGGCGAGGACCCAGCGGGGCGCGGCTCGCTTTGCGACCAGGAGCCGCGACCGCCGCTGCGCCGAACATGCGTCATGTGGGAGTGAAATGAGCGCGCTCACGACGGCATCGAGGGCTGAGAGCGCGGCGGCGCACGGTTTCATCGTGCCGCTTGGCGAACTTGCGGCGACCGATCCCGATCGGGTCGGCCCGAAGGCCGCCAACCTGGCGCTGCTCGGCCGCGCGGGTCTCGCGACGCCCGGCGGCTTCTGCCTCACGGCCGATGCCTATCGGCACCAGATTGCGACTCTCGGTCTCACGGATGCGTTGCGCCGCTTCGGCAGCGCCGATCTGCGCGAAGCGCGCCGGCTGTCCGTCGAGATCCGGCTCGGCCTCTACGAAGAGCCGATTGCGCCCGAAATCGTTGAACCGCTGCTCGCGGCCTGGCGGGATTGTCGCGGCGCCAGCGAGCCCTGGGCGGTGCGCTCCTCCGCGCTGATCGAGGATCGGGCGGACGCCAATTTCGCCGGACAGTTCGAGAGCTTTCTCGGCATCGACAGCGAGGCCGATTTCCTCACCACGGTGCGCGCGTGCTGGGCGGCGCTGTGGACTACGAATGCGCGCCGCTACATGGACAATCATGGGCTCAATCCGGCCGACACCGCCATGGCGGTGCTCATCCAGCCGTTGATTGCCGCGCGCGCCTCCGGCGGCGGTCTGAGCAAGACGGCCGAGGGGCGGATGCTCATCAGCGCCACCTGGGGCCTCGGGTCGGCGATCGCGCAGGGCGAGGTCGTGCCCGACCGGATCGTGCTCAGCCGTCAGGGCTTCGTGCGCAAGATCGAAGCCGGCCGCAAGGATCACCGTGAGAGCTGCGGTCACGGCGGCCAGATCGCCCCGCAGGCGGTGCCGGCGGACCTCGTGCGCGAGCCGTGCCTGACGCCGGGCGAAGCGGCCACGCTCGGACGCATGCTGCGCAAGGCCGAAGACGTGATCGGCATGCCGGTCGAGATCGAATGGGCGCTCGACGATGCCGGGTTCAAGCTGCTGCAGGCCCGGCCGCTGTACGTGAAGCCGGTTCAGGTGCCGGACGATATCTGGCTGCATCATCCCAAGCTCAACGGTCATCCGGCCGGCATCGGCTGGGGGTCGGGCCGCGCGGTCGTCATCAACTGCGAATGCGAACTGAGCCGCGTCGCGCCGGGCGACGTGCTGGTGACGCGGGTCGCCGGGCCGGCGCTCAGCCATATCCTGCCGCACGTCGCCGGCGTCGTGACCGAGCTCGGGGGCAGCACCTCGCATCTCGCTTCGCTGGCGCGCGAGCGCGGCATCCCGATGGTGCTGGGCGTTCTCAACGCGACGCAGACCATTCCGGACGGCTCTCAGGTCGCCGTCGACGGTGTTGCCGGGATCGTACGATGGATTCAATGACCAGGCCGAGCATCTTCGTGACCCAGCCGATCGCCGAAAGCGCGCTCGCGCGCTTGCAGGCGGTCGCCGACGTGAAGGTGAACAAGGACTCGCGACGGGTCCTCGACAAGGGCAAGCTCATCGCCGCTGTCGCCAAACACGATATCCTGTTCTCGCTGCTGCACGACACGGTCGATCGTGCCGTGCTGGCGGCCAATCCGGGCCTCAAGGCGGTCGCCTCGATGGCGATCACGCCGGACCGGATCGACGTCGCCACCGCGACGGCGCGCGGAATTCTCGTCACCGTCATCCCGCCGATCGTCGGAGAGGCGACGGCGGACATCTGCTTCGGCCTGATGATCGCGGTCGCGCGCCGCATGATGGAAGGCGACCGGATGGTGCGCGCCGGCGAATTCCCGGGCGCGCAGTCGAACCATCTGGCCGGTGCGTGGGTCTGGGGCAAGACGCTTGGGCTCGTCGGCGGCAGGGGACGAATCGGACAGGCGGTCGCCCGGCGCGCCCGGGGCTTCTCCATGCGGATTCTCTACAGCGGTCCGCACCGCATGGCGGAGACCGAGGAACGCGCGCTCGGCATGACTTACGTGCCGTTCGAGCGGCTGCTCCGGGAATCCGATTTCGTGTCGCTGCATCCGCCGCTCAACGCCGAGACGCACCATATGATCGGCGAGCGCGAGCTCGGCCTGATGAAGCCGAGCGCATTCCTCATCAACACGGCGCGCGGCGCCATCGTCGACGAGGCGGCGCTGGCGCGGGCGCTCAAGGCCCGCAGGATCGCCGGCGCGGGTCTCGACGTGTTCGAGAACGAGCCGCGCGTCTCGCGTTCGCTGGTGAGCAATTCGACGCTGGTCGCGACCCCGCATCTCGGCAGCGCCGTCATGGAGCTGCGCGAGACGATGGCGAACATCGTGGTCGACAACATCCTCGCGATCATCTCCGGCGGGCGACCGCCCAATTGCCTCAATCCGGAGACGCTGGATAAGCGCGCGCCCGTCGCGTCGGCGGCGCCCGAGCGCCGCAGGGCAGCGCGATGATCGCGTCTCGACGCGCGGCATGCTCCATACGGCCGACGCGCTGGCAGGAGCATTTTCCGGCGAAGTGGACACCGGTCCGCCGCAGAACATGCGGCGAGATCTCAATTCCAGAGTGCGTTCCGGTTCATTGAAATCGGAGCGCACGCCAAGTCCCACGTCGCATTTCCGACGGAGCCTTCGATGTCTCGACCGTTGATCGCCGTCACCGACAGCGTCTTTCCCAATCTCGATCCCGCCATGGCGGCGCTCGCGCGTCTCGATCCCGAGGTGCGGATGGCGAAGAGCGCGTCGGCCGATGACATCCTGGCGGTGGCGCGGGATGCCGACGGAATCCTTGTCACCTATGCCAAGCTGCCCGGCGACCTCCTGCGTCAGCTCACGCGCTGCAAGGCGATCGGCCGGTTCGGGCTCGGCGTCGACAACATCGACGTGCCGGCGGCGCGCGAGCGTGGCATCGTGGTCACCTATGTTCCGGACTATTGCCTGCAGGAAGTTTCCGACCATGCGATGGCGTTGCTGCTGGCGCTCGCCCGCAAGATCCCGTTCTCCAACAAGCTGGTCCAGAGCGGACGCTGGGAGATGCCGGCGGTGGTGCCGATCCGGCGGCTCGAAGGCAGCGTCCTCGGCCTCGTCGGCTTCGGCAACATTCCACGCGCCGTTGCCCCGAAGGCGAAGGCGTTCGGTCTGCGCGTCGTCACGCACGATCCTTATGTGCCGCCCGACGTCCTGGCGTCGGCCGGTGTCGAGGGCGTCAGCTTCGACCGGCTCCTGGAAATGTCCGATTTCGTTTCCGTGCATGCGCCGTTGCTGCCCACGACGCGGGGCCTGCTCAATGCACAGGCGTTTGCGAAGATGAAAAAGGGCGCGCTGGTGATCAACACGGCGCGCGGGCCGCTCATCGACGAGCAGGCGCTGCTGGCGGCGCTCGATTCCGGCCATCTCGGCGGCGCGGCCCTCGACGTCGTTGCGGTCGAGCCGCTCGCCAAGGATTCGCCGCTGCTCGGACGCGACAACGTGATCCTGACGCCGCACACGGCGTTCTACTCGGTCGAGGCGCTGAACGAGCTGCAGACGAAATGCGCGAGCGACGTGGCGCGCGTGCTCAGCGGCGAGCCGCCGGTTTATCCTGTCAGAGCATGATTCCGAAAAGCGAATACCGATTTTTGGATAAGATCGGAACAAAAACTGGAGCGGGACTATGACTCAACCGTCTGCGCTCTTCACTCCGCCGTCCAGCCGCCGTCGATGACGAGCGCCGAGCCGGTCATCAGCGAAGAAGCGTCAGAGGCGAGGAACAGGATGGCGCCGGTCAGCTCGTCGAGCTGGCCGAGGCGGCCGAGCTTGATCTTCGACAGCACCTCGGCGCGGAACTGCGCGTTCTCGAAGAACGGCCGCGTCATCGGCGTCTCCAGGAAGGTCGGGCCGATGCTGTTGACGCGGATCTTGTGCGCCGCCAGCTCGACCGCCATTGCCTTGGTGAAGCCTTCCATCGCGTGCTTCGAGGCGCAATAGACGGTGCGGCGCGCCGCGCCGACATGCCCCATCTGCGACGAGATGTTGATGATCGACCCCGGGAGTTTGGCCGCGACCAGCCGCGTCGCCACCGCCTGCGCGATGAAGAA